>CALGGQ010000323.1 GCA_937915775.1 uncultured Clostridia bacterium
CCTCATCCGTCTGCTCACGATGTTCGCAGCCACCTTCCCCTCAAAGGGGAAGGCTATAAGATACAACTAATTATTTGGCGCGTTTATGCCCTTTTTCGACAGTCTAAAAGCGCTGCGTTATTCACGCAGCGCTTTGTTGATTGTATTAATGACTTTCTTTTTATCGGCAGACCAGAGCGGCGCGAGCAGGTCGCGCTTGGCGCCGTCGCCCGTCAGGCGGTGAATAACCACATGCGGCGGAATAACGGCGACGCACTGTCTGAGAATTGCGGTATATTCCGCGAGAGACAGCACCTTTATCTGCCCTGCCCGATAGGCATCGGCAAGGTCAGTACCCTCGAGAATATGCAGCAGCTGGAGTTTGATGCCGTCCGTTTTCCGGCAGACGTAGCGCACGCTTGCCACCATATCCTCCGCCGTTTCACCGGGTAAGCCCAGAATTAAATGCGTTACCACGTTAATGCCGATGCGGTGCAGCGCGTCAACAGCCTCATCATAGACGGCAAGGTCATACCCCCTGCGGATATATGCCGCTGTTTTTGCGTGAACGGTCTGCAAGCCGAGCTCCACAAAAACGGGCTTTATCTGATTAATTTCATCGAGCAGCTGCAATACTTCGTCCGGCAGGCAATCCGGTCTGGTGGCAACAGACAGCGCGACGACATCGGGATGCCGCACCGCCTCCGAATACTTTTCCCGCAGCACTTCGACAGGCGCATAGGTATTCGTGAACGCCTGAAAATACGCGATGTATTTGACGCTGCTGTTCTTGCGCGCCACCAGCGCTTTTCCCTGTTCAAGCTGCTGCGTGATGCTCAGCTCACGGCTCTGGGCAAAGTCGCCGCTGCCGCCCTTTGAGCAGAAGATACAGCCGCGCGTACCGAGCGTGCCGTCGCGGTTCGGGCAGGTAAAGCCGCCGTCCAGCGCAATCTTATAAACCTTGCAGCCGAAACGCTGCTGCAAATAGGCATTAAGCGTTGTATAGGTCATAGAATTCCATTAAATTTCTCTCATTGCCGCAGCAGTAGGAGGTTACGCCCTCGGCGGTCAGCGCGCTGCCGTCACAGGTAAAGGCGCTGCCGCCTGCTTCCTGTAATATCAGGGTGGCGCCTGCCCAGTCCCACGGGCTGAGAATCATTTCAAAATACAGGTCTGCCTTTCCTGCTGCCACATAGCAGATATCGAGCGCCGCTGCGCCGCCGCGGCGGATTTCAAGGGAGTGCAAAAACACTTGCTCCGCGAGCGAAAAGGTGCGGTGCGCCAGCTCGCGGTTATACGGGCTCGTGCCGAACAGCACCAGGCTGTGCGCCAAATCGCAGTCGCTTACATGAATCGGTTTGCCATTGAGATACGCGCCCTTCCCTTTTTCGGCATAATAAAGGTTATCTAAATCCGGGTCGAGCACAACGCCGATAACCGCTTCTTTATCCTTAAACAACCCCACGCTGATGGCGCTGTGCTGAAAGCCGCGGATAAAATTCGTCGTGCCGTCAATCGGGTCAATGACAAAGCACCAGCCGTCTGTCAGGGCTTTATCCCCTTCGCCCTCCTCGTCGAAAAAAGAGGCGTCGGGCAACAGGCGGCGGAACTCGCTGACCAGAAAATCCTGTATCATTTTGTCGTATTTTGTCACGAGGTTGACAGAGGAGCCTTTCTCCGTAACCTCCTTGTCCTCACCTGCTGCGCGGTAAAGAGCACCGGCGCGGCGGACAATTGCTATGATTTTTTGAAGCATGATTATCACCACCAAAATTATAGCATAGAATTCGGCGATTGCAATATAAATTACTATGGTATTTTCAATCATTATCGCAAAAATCATTGCGTTTGTGCTGCACCTGTTCGGTAAGGGAGCGACCACCCTGCCGGGAAGAACGGCGCTGAAGCTGAGGCACAATATCCTTTCCCGTCTGTCAAAGGGCGTTACCGTTATCTGCGTCACGGGAACCAACGGCAAAACCACCACCTGCGCCCTGTTGGAGCATGTGCTGCGGCAGGAAGGCTGTTCCTATTTTGTCAACAAAAGCGGCGCCAATATGCTCAGCGGCGTAACGACGGCGTTTATTCAGAACGCTACCGTATTCGGCAAATGCAAAAAGAAATACGCGGTGCTGGAGTGTGACGAAAACAGCCTACCGCTGATAACGGCGCGCCTGAACGCGCAGCTCATCGCCGTCACCAATCTTTTCCGCGACCAGCTGGACCGCTACGGCGAAATCAGCCACACCCGCCAAAGAATTAAAGAGAGTATTGAACAATCGCCGTCGGCAATCCTGCTGCTCAATGCGGACGACCCGATGACGTATTCCCTTGCCGGAGAATGCCCGAACCGCACCGTTACGTTCGGCGTTAATGCCGATACGGCGGCGAGCGGCGTTTCCGACAGCCGCTACTGCCCTGTCTGCGGCGGCAGGCTGCAATACCGAAGCCGCGTCTATGCACAGCTCGGCAACTACCGCTGCACAAAATGCAATTTTCGCCGTCCGCTGCCCGATATCTCCCTCAGCGATATCACCGAAACGGGCTTTCTACTGCACAGAGGAAAGCAAGCGGAGCTTGCCGCCACGGCGCTCTACAATCTCTATAACTTTTGTGCTGCCGCCGCTGTTCTGGATACGCTCGGTATCGCTTCCTTGCAGGCGCTCGGCACCTTTTCCGGCGCTTTCGGCAGGATGGAAAAATTCACCTGCGGCAGCCATACGGTACTGCTGTTACTGGTAAAAAATCCCGTCGGGCTCTCCGGCTGCATCCGCTATGTTTGCCGTATCAGAGGCGCGGTGGATATGGCGTTTGCGCTCAACGACAACGAGGCGGACGGACGGGACGTCAGCTGGATTTGGGACAGCGATTTTACGCCGATTCAGATGAAAAATCCGCGCGTGTACACACTCGGCACGCGCTCCGCCGATATGGCGCTGCGGCTGAAATACGACGGCATTACCGCCGATGAAATCCTGAACGGTGAGGACTTTCACGCGCTGCTTAACATCATTGAGCGCAGCGACAGCGATTTCATCGTTTTTTCGACCTACACGGCAATGATGCATATGCGCCATCTGTTTATTGAACGCTTCGGAGGCAGAGAGTTTTGGGAATAAAGCCTGTCAGAATTGCACATTTATATCCGAAGGAGCTGAACCTGTACGGCGACGGCGGCAACGTGCTCTGCCTGCAGTACAGGTTAAAAAAGCGCGGGTATCAGACGGAACTCATTCCTATCGGTATCGGGGATACAATACCCGATTTTGACATTCTTTTCATCGGCGGCGGACAGGACAGAGAGATGCGCCTTATCGCCTATGACCTGCGCAAAAAGGCGGAAATGCTGCGCTACGCCGTGCACAGCGGCAAGGTCATTCTCGCTATCTGCGGCGGATACCAGCTGCTCGGCGATTACTATCAAACCTACAGCGGCGACACGCTGCGCCTGAGCGGCGCGCTCCCCTTTTACACCGAAGGCGCGAAGAACCGTATGGTCGGCAACCTCGTATTTGACACACCTTTCGGCAAACTCGTCGGGTTTGAAAATCACAGCGGCAGAACGTTCCTCGGCGGCATTTCGCCGCTCGGCACTGTCGTCAGCGGCTATGGCAACAATGGCATCGATAAAACAGAGGGGCTGCTGTTTCAGAACACGTTTGGCACCTACGCGCACGGTCCTGTGCTGCCGAAAAACCCCGCCCTTGCCGATGAGAGAAGACCGCCGCTTTTCACCGTCAGCAGCACGGCATACTCCCTCATCGGGCCGATCACCGTGCGTAGGGAGCACCTCATCAGGGCAGATGATCTCCTGACCC
>CALGGQ010000324.1 GCA_937915775.1 uncultured Clostridia bacterium
GCGAAGGAAGAGGTTGTCGGCGTGTTCGGCGTGCTGGATTTCGAGGGTATGACGCAGCTGGCTGCTTATTCCTTCCTGCTGTTCAACCTGCTGTGCGCTCCGTGCTTTGCGGCAATCGGTGCCATTAAGAGAGAGATGAACTCTGCTAAGTGGACCTGGTTTGCCATTGGCTATCAGTGCGCGCTTGCTTATGCCGTATCGCTTTGCGTTTTCCAGATTGGCTCCATCTTTACGGGCAATCTTAACGTGGTCGGTCTTATCTTCGCGCTTGTCGTGCTGGCGGGCTTTGGCTATCTGCTGTTCAGAAAAAATAAGTACGATGAGAACCACTTGACAGTAAAAAGTAAATAACATAAAATAAGGGTAGTTTTACGGAAAGGAGCATCAATATGGTTCAGTTTTTGCAGATGAACTGGGGTACAATGGTTGCTGTTGCAGCGGTTTGCGTGCTGGTGTTCCTCGCCGTGCGGCGTATGGTGCTTGATAAAAAGGCAGGCATCGGCGCCTGCGGTCAGAAATGCTCGCAATGTGCCAAAATGGGGCACTGCGAAATGGAAACAGCACCGCCCGCTCCGCCGCAGGAAAGCGGCTCGGTGTGCAGCGGCGTCTGCGCTTCCTGCCAGTACCGCCATAACTGCCATCAGCAGTAAAGCAATCAATAAAAGCGGACGACCGACCGGTCGTCCGTTTTTTTACTATCTTCAGTTCGTATTAGTTTTCCGTTTCCGGTTCTTCCTCATCTGCTTCATAAACGGGAACGGAGTCCGCCGTGCCGTAGAGCTTGATATCCTTGCGCTCCTTGTCCTCCTCGGGATTGTTGATGATGAGGTCGAGGATGAACTTGTATTTTTTAATTGTAAAGTTCGGGTACTTCGTGCGGATACGGCGCAGCAGTGCGTTATCCGTAAATACCGCCACCATCCTGTTCCAGCTTTCCGAGCCCTTCACCTTTTCCACCATTGCCTCCACCTGCTCTTCGGTGAGGTCAACGCTCTTCTGGGTGCTGCCAATGATAGTCGCCTGGAAGTTCTTGAGCAGTTTAATGGTGCCTGCCAAATCCGTCACGGTCATCGCCGCGTCAATCAGTATCAGCGAGTACAGCGCAAAGCACAGCGCATACAGCAGCGTGGGCGACATCATATCCGTCAGCTTGATAACCAGCGGCTGAATGACCTTGACAATCAGCACCACGCCGGCGCCGAACACAATCAGTCCGTTCAGGTACACCCTGCCTTTAATGTTGAACTTTCTGCCCGAATAATCCCACCACATCGCGTGGAAGAGCTTTTCGAGAATAAAGTGGGTGCCGTATTCCAGCACACCGCACAGGAAAAAGCCCGCCAGAAAGACGAGAAAAATATTGTGAATTCTGTCATAAATCAGCGCCTGTGAAATGACGGCGGCGCAGCCGTAAATCGGGCAGACGGGACCAAAGAGGAAGCCGCGCTTCACCGCTTTTCTGTCGCGGATTAAAAACAGCAGCGTCTCCATAATCCAGCCGCCGACGCTGTATAGCATAAACCAGAAAAAATAGCGGCATACGGTGTTAATCATAACGCTTCAACCCTTCTGTTAATTTCGTTGTAAACCGGCAGGAAGGACTTGGAAACCTTCATATAATCCGCCACGGCGCAGCGTTTGTCCGCCGCGGTCAGAATCCAGGCGCCGCTGCTTTTCGGCAGCTCAACGCAGGTCGGGAACATATGGGAGAGAATCATATTGCGCTGCATATCGGAAAGATGTCCGAAATGCCCTTCGATGTTTTTAACCGCCTGCTTCGGGTGGTACCAGATATGGTATTCCTCGTGCTTTTCCGTGTACCATTCATAAAGGTAGTAGTCATGCAGCAGCGCGGCGCGGACAATGGCGCGCTCGTCCTTGTGGTTGAGCGTCTCGCACATTTTAAACACCGTGTACGCCACATACAGGCTGTGAAAATGCGTGGTAATGCTTTTGTGATGATGGTACTGCTTCATGCTTTTCACCGTCTCGTCCCGCAGCAAATCGCCTGTCAGGGCGAGAAAACGGTCAATGCTGTTGCTCTCTTTCGTCAAATCCATAGTGCTCTTCCTGTCTGAAATCAAGTATAGAATAGCGGGTAACAATGAAAAAGTAAATGCCCGGCTGGAAAATTTTAGATATTCTTTATATTTTTAGTATCGTAACTTGCGGCGCCATTATACCACAAAGCAGTTGCCATCACAAGCATTTTTTTGTATAATGGAGTGGGTGATAGCAATGACAGATTATCAGAAAATACAGGAATATATTGATGCGGTGTACCTGCCGCCGCTTGAACCGATGGCTGCCGCCATGCCGGCACCGTCGTATGCAGAGAACAGCAGCCCGAAAAAAAGGCTGTTCAGCCGTGCCAAAAAAACGAGCGCGGCACGCGAGCTGCCGGCAGAAGCGCAACTGCCCGAGCTGTATGCAGAGGATGCCTGCTATGCGCAGGCGAGCATCGGCGACGTGATTGATACGGTGATGGACGAGAGCTTTTCCGAAATGCTGCTGCGCAAGATTGATGAAAGCGGCATGACCGACAGCGAATGCTACAAACGCGCGCAGGTGGACCGCAAGCTGTTTTCCAAAATCCGTTCGAATGCACATTATCGTCCGAGCAAGGCGACGGCACTTGCCTTTGCCGTGGCGCTGCAGCTTTCCCTGCCGGAAACAAAGGAGCTGCTGATGAAGGCGGGCTTCGCGCTCTCCCACAGCAGCAAGGCGGATATCATCGTGGAGTATTTTATCAAAGAGGGCAATTACGACCTCTTTGCCATCAACGAGGCGCTGTTCGCCTTTGACCAGCCGCTGTTATAGTGGTTAGTGGTCAGTGGTTAGTGGTTAGTGTGGACTGACTGAAACGCATTCCGAATGAGAAAAATTGTCGCCCGGCAGGCGACCAAAACCAAATGAAAACCTCCTATAATGAAGCTGTAAGTTGAAACACAACGAAACACACATTCATTATCAGGAGGTTTTTATGATGAAAAAAACAAACGAAAAGGTAAGCAATAACACGACGGAGCTGGTATTCATTCTTGACCGCTCTGGCTCGATGGGCGGGCTGGAGAGCGACACCATCGGCGGCTTTAATTCGCTGCTTGACAAGCAGAAGCAGCAGGAGGGCGCATGCTTCGTTACCACCGTGCTGTTTGACCACGAAATCCTCACCCTGCACGACAGGCTGCCGCTCGCGGACGTCGCACCGCTGACCGAAAAGGATTACGAGGTGCGCGGCTGCACGGCGCTGATTGACGCTATCGGCTCCACAATTCAGCATATCGAGAGCATTCATAAGTACGTCAGAGAAGAGGATGTGCCGGCGCACACGATGTTCGTGATTATGACGGACGGCATGGAGAACGCCAGCAAGGAATATTCTGCCGGCAAGGTGCGTCAAATGATTAACCTGCTCAAGGAGGAAAAGGGCTGGGAGTTCCTGTTCATCGGCGCGAACATTGACGCGGTGGAAACCGCTTCGCACTTCGGCATTGCCGCCGACCGCGCCGTGAATTACCATGCCGATAAAAAGGGTACGAACGTGGTTTACGCGGCTGTGGCAAACACGGTATCGCGCTTCCGTAGCGCCAAGGCGGTGGAGCCGTGCTGGAGCGAGAGCATTAATGAGGACTTTAAAAGCAGATAATCCGGTAAAGAGAAAGGACGGCAAAAGCCGTCTTTTTTCATATATATGTAACCAAATATTTATTGATATATGAATTTTCATATGCTATAATTTTATTGACAATTATTCTTAAAGGAGGAATTTTATGAAAGAAGCGAAGGCAATGGCGTTTGTCAATGCTTACGGCGTGCTGCGTACGCTCGAAAACCTGTGCGATATGGTTGACGAAGCGCGCGCCGTGTGTCAGGAGCTGAAAAAGCCTGTTTCTCTGTGCTTTGACGTTGCGGACGGTCCGTGCGTCACGTATCATTTTTCCAAGGACGGCTGCCGCTTTACCGAGGGCGATTTTGGCTGTACGGGCAAAATGAAGTTCGCGTCGCCGGAAAAATTCAACGCCCTGATTGACGATGCAAAGCCCGGTATTCCGACGAAAAATCCCGTGCAGGTGCTGACCTTTCTGCTCGGTCCGTTCACGAAGCTGACCGACCTGCTTGTCAAGTACCTGATGCCCAAGGAGGAGGATTTGAAGGACAGAGCCTTCTTTGAAAAATCCACCCTGCTCACGATGTACACCATCGGCGGCGCGATCTGCGCGCTGGGCAACCACGATTCCATCAGCCGTCAGTCCGCGTCCTATATCGTGGACGGTGATATTCAGATGGGTATCACCGATTATATTTACATCACGATTCGTTGCCGCGACCACAAGCTCGAGCTGATTAAGGAGAAGCCGGATACCCCGCGTGCGATTATGGAGTTCAAATCCATCGACCTCGCCAACGGCTTGTTCAACGGCACCGCCTCCACGATGGCGGAGCTGTGCGCCGGCAATATCTATCTTGCCGGTATGTGCAATATGATTGATAACATCAACCGTATCCTCGACAGGGTAGCGGTATACTTAGGTTAAGGAGGGACGGCAATGAGCAGATATCCGGAATATACGCACGAAAAATCCAGAGAGTGGTTCAGCCGTGCGCTGAATGCCATTCCGTCCGGTATTTACGGCCACCTCGGTCCCTCGGAGGGACTGTGGCTGCCGATTACCAAGTGGCCGCTGATGGGCGACCACGCCAAGGGCACCTACTTCTGGGATGTGGACGGCAATAAGTACCTTGATATGATGTGCGCCTACGGCCCCAACGTGCTCGGCTATTGCGACGACGATGTGGACGCAGCGGCCATGGAGCAGCTCAGAATCGGCAACTGCACGACCTCGCCGTCGTATAAGATGGTAGAGTGCGCCGAGCTGCTGAAGGACACCGTGGCCTCCGCCGACTGGGCGTTCTTCGCGAAGAACGGCAACGACGCGACTTCCGGCGCCGTCATGTGCGCGAGAGCCCACACCCACCGCAAGAAGATCGTCTTCTTCAAGGGCTATTACCACGGCGATTTTCAGTGGTGCCAGAAGGCGGACTACCCCGGCATTATGCCAGAGGAGGTTGCCAATAACATCATCGTTCCCTGGTTTGATATTGACGCGATGCAGGAGGCGTACGATGCCTGCGGCGGCGATGTCGCCGGTCTGATTGCCCAACCGTATGACCACGGCAATTTCTATGACAATGTGTGTGCCACCAAGGAGCAGTGGGCGGCAGTGCGCAAGTTCTGCGACGACCACGGCATGGTGCTGATTATCGACGATGTCAGAACGGGCTTCCGTCTGGATATTCAGGGCAGCGACCATTACTACGGCTTCAAGGCGGATTTAATCTGCTTCTGCAAGGCGCTTGCCAATGGCTATAATATGTCCGCCGTCTGCGGTCAGGAGCATATGAAGAACACGGCGTCCTCCGTCGTTTATACAGGCTCCTACTGGATGAGCGCAGAGCCGTTTGCCGCCTGCCTCGCCTGCATCCCGAAGATGAAGCGGCTGGATATTCCCACGATGTTCCGCGAAAAGGGCATCAAGCTGACCGACGGCTTCAAGGCAGCGGGCAAGGAGCACGGCTTCGACCTCGTGGTTTCCGGTGAGCCGGCGCTGTTCTATCTCAGAATTGCGAACGATGACAGCCTGATGCTGCACCAGGAATGGGTAGCCGAGTGCGTGAGCAGAGGTCTGTTTCTCGCCTCGCACCACAACCACTTTATCAATGCTTCGCTCGGCGACGAGGATATCGCGCTGGCGATTGACATCGCAGAGGATGCGTTCAGCGTTGTCGCAGAGCGCCATCAGGATTTAGGATTCATTAAATAGTAAGTAGTAAGTAGTTAGTAGTTATTAGTTAGTAGTTTACGGCGGGCGCTGCC
>CALGGQ010000325.1 GCA_937915775.1 uncultured Clostridia bacterium
GAACGCCCTCAACGCTTCACTCAGCACCACGTTTGAAGTGACAGGCGTTGAGCCGAATACGCCTACATTCTCTTTGCTCGCCAATGGAGCTTCAGATTCTGAAACTTCAGCAAATGTCAAGGCAAGTGCTGCAACAGATCCTGAAACTATCTGGTCTCATCTAGCAACCAACAAGGTGACTCTTGAAGTTCAAACCAAGGGCGGTGCCATCCTTGCGATTGACGATGCAAGCGAATGGACAAATACCGAATCAAGCGTGATACTGTCTGATACAAAGAGCATCAGCAGCAATGGATTATACACTCAGGAAGTGACTTTCCAAATGAGTTCGACATTAGGAAATACAGTGAATTTCACGCTGAAGAATGCAGTTTTACCGACGGACGAAAGTCTCTGGCAGACGTTCAAGGTATATGTAAGACCCAAACTGCCACTGGAATACATGGCACAAGGTGTCATCAAGAACGGTTCTGCCGATTCAGACGGCAGTTGGGAGCAGGACTATACCCAAACACAAGGCTATAACTTCACATATGCTAATATGACAAGCATATTTGGCAGTGGCTTCAGATCTTATTACATTGAAAATGGAAAAAAATACACAGTATCCTGCCATGTGCCAACTCGAGCTGAATGGTATGGCATTGTGCCTCAGACAAACTCTGACATGCAAGATCATGGCACTGGTGTGAAAACTGCAAGCAGCCAGACGGCAACCGGCTTTGATAAATATTCCTTCTTCATCTTAAAAAACAGCGGGCGGTCAGCGCGACCGCCCGTATTCTTCTTTCCTTGTGATTATGCTAACGTGATTCCCTTTTCCGTCTTCATATATTCTTCGGAGCACGGGAACTTCTGCCAATACTTAATGGTAAGGCTTGCGCTCTTATCCTTGATAATGGTGATGTTAACGTGTGTTACATTTACATATGCCATTTCGGTATATTCCGCTTCCACAATCTCCTTGGTGGAGGTATTGATTTTAACCACCGCGGTGCCGCCCTTGTACGTTACCTTGATATTATCGTGATAATCGCCCTGTGCAAAGGATACAACACTGATGGAAGCAACTGTAGGACCGATATCGCCGAGGGTTGAGAACATATGTCCCTGTGCATCCTTACCGGGAACGGACATTTCCGTCTCCTTCGGCTGCATCGTCAGCGTAATGGTGCCGTCGCCGTTATCAACTACCGTTGCAGCAAGCAGATCGTCGCCGGTGAGATAAGATACGCGGAAATCCTGTCCCTCATCGTCCTTATCCAGTTCCGGATTTTTGTTCTTGGCAGGAGGCAGACCGTTAACCTGCTTGGAGAACAGACCGCCCATAATGCTGGGAGCCAGGTTGTTGATGGTGGCATTGTCCTTGCCGTCAATCAAAATGGATTCAACGGTAAGGTCATCTTCGCCGAGGAACTTATAAAATGTTTCTGTGCCGCCGTCAGCATTCTTATACTGCGCGGTCAGGGACTTCGTGTAATCATACGCCTCTTTATAGAAAGCGGCAACATCGTTAAGGTCGTTAAAGGTGATACCGCCGTAGGTGCCGGGAGTCAGCTCACCGATAACGGAAGCATCAGCGCTCGTGGAGCTGCCGCCGCCGTTGTCAACCTTAACAGGTACCTTCGGAGCGGACAGCGCAACAATTGCAATCGTCGCCACCAGAAGGATAATGAAGATAATAAATAACACTTTATTTGCGGTACCGAGACCGGATTTCGCCTTACCCTTTGCCATATGTATTCTCCTTACAAAGTTACTAAAATGGGCGCAATGACGCCTTTACCTCTATATCATACATTAAAATCAAGATAATTTCAATAATTTTTTTCAAATTTAGTTAAATATATGCTATAATAGAGAAAATCACAAAGGAAGTGACAACCTTGCAGATAGAGCCCGTAGCCTATATCCACAATGATTTTGACAGCAAATTTGCCGTGCCGCGTCAAAGCGGTATCGCCGCCATTCGCTCCGAAATTGTATTGACAAAGGAATATGCGGATGAAAACGCCGTCAGAGCGCTGGACGGTTTTTCGTACCTGTGGCTGATTTGGGGCTTCAGCGAGCACGTCGACGCCCCCAAGCATTCCACCGTGCGCCCGCCCATCCTGGGGGGCAACGAACGGTGGGGCGTCTGGGCTACGCGGTCGCCGTTCCGTCCCAACAACCTCGGACTCTCCAGCGTGCGCATTGCCAAGGTCGACCGTGAAGCCTGC
>CALGGQ010000326.1 GCA_937915775.1 uncultured Clostridia bacterium
TGAGACGGTATGTGGGAGCGGAGCGCTACAGCGTGTATTCCAAAAAGCAGACGGAGCTGAAAAAGGCGGAACTCGGCAACGACGCCGGTGTAATCGGCGCTGCCATTCTCTATCAAGTGAAATAAAAGGTGAATTTTTTGAAGCAATTAATTGACGAATTCAGCAAGCGGAAACTTGCCTATACCGAGCACGAGCCGATGAGCCGCCATACGACCTTTAAAATCGGCGGTGAAGCGCGGCTGATGGTGTTCCCGCACAGCGCAGAGGAAGTGTCCTTTGTGGTGCAAAAGTGCAGGGAATGCGGCGTGCGCTGCCTGACCGTCGGCAACGGCTCCAATCTGCTGGTGGCGGACGAGGGCATTGACGCTTGCGTAATGCTGCTCGGCAAGGGCTTTGACGACGTGCGCCTGCTCGATGAAACCACGATTTATGCCGAAGCCGGCGCCACGCTGATGAAGGTGTGCGCCTTTGCGCTGGAGCACAGCCTAACGGGGCTGGAATTTGCTTACGGCATTCCCGGCTCCTGCGGCGGCGCTGCATTTATGAATGCAGGCGCATACGGCGGTGAAATGAAGGATGTGCTGTACCGCTGCGACCATATTGATGCAAACGGCAATGCCGGCTGTCTGGAAAACGAGACGCTCGGGCTTTCCTACCGCCATTCTGCTTATTATGATAACGGCTGCACGGTGACGGGGCTGTACCTCCGTCTTGAAAATGGCGATCAAGCAGCAATCAAAGCCAAAATGCAGGATTTAATCGGCAGACGGCGCGAGAAGCAGCCGCTCGAATACCCGTCGGCAGGCTCTACCTTTAAGCGCCCCGAGGGCTATTTTGCCGGTGCACTGATTGAGGAATGCGGCTTAAAGGGCGCTTCGGTCGGCGGCGCTGCCGTCAGCACCAAGCACGCCGGCTTTGTGATTAATACCGGCGGCGCAACCTGCAAGGATGTGCTGGATTTGTGCGCGATGGTGCACGATACCGTGCTGCGCGAAAAGGGCGTTGCACTTGAAATGGAAATCAGAGTAACGAAGGAGGGGAC
>CALGGQ010000327.1 GCA_937915775.1 uncultured Clostridia bacterium
AAAGGCGTTTGAGGACGAGCCGTTTACCAGCAAGGTATTGTAATACGCGATGTTCCTGGTATACGGCTCGTCCTCATACGCCTTTTCCTGCACGGGAAAAATGCTGTCCACATAGATTGCCGTATTCGGCAGTGCCTCCTGTAAGGTCTGCAGGCACTTGGTGTAGCGGTTGATAAAATAGACCGCGTTTTCCGTTTCATCCAGCTCGTTTTCGCCGAAATGCAGCACCAGGATTTTGGGGTTGGCGGCAATAATGCTCTGTGTCGTTTCGGTTAAATATTTCGTGCCGGCGCCGACCTTAGCAATTACCTGCGATTCGTCAAGAATGCCGTATTCACTGATGGCTTTGACGAGGCTGTCGCCCACAATCAGAATGTCCTTAAAGGCAGCCTTAAAATTGCCGTCCTGCAGGACAGCCGCCGTCGGTGCTTCGCTTTGCTGCGCAGAATGCTGCTCCTGCGCGGCGCGCACGGTATTCTCATTTTCTGCGGCATCCGCCTGCTCGCGGGCTAACAGATATGCGATACCCTCCTTGGTGTCCGCGTTTCCCGCCTTCTGCGGTGAAACAGTGGCAACCAGCCGCACGGACATCAGGCAGACCGCTATGGTTAGGAGCATCAATATCGCTTTTCTGACTCTTTTCGGCATAAAGCTAACCTCGTTTTTTCAGTACAGGAAGCAAAGAGAGCACCGCAACGTGCTCTCTTTTTTTGTTTGTAAAATCATTATAATCCGGTTACAAAAAAAATCAATACCTTTTCAGAAAATTACAAATAAATTTCTAATTATTTACAAAATTAAAATGAAAATGACAAATTGAAATATTCATTTTGACGAACAACGTCAAAACAGGCGGCAGAGAAACCGTTTTCTCCGCCGCCTCAGTGTATCTGTATTTGATTTTACAGACGGAGCACCGTAAAGCTGTCATCCAGTTCCGTCAGCGCCTTTTCGTTGCCGACGATACAGACGGAGCCGCTCTCCTTCAGCGCATCAAACAGTGCGCAGGTATCGAGCAGCGCTTCCTTTCTGAGCGTCAGCATCTGAGTTCTCGTTTTCAGTTTATCCTCATAGGTAATGCCGCCGAGGTAATTCATATCCGCCGCATAGCCCTGCTTTGCCGTACTGATGAGCCCTTCCGTTGCCGCAACGGAGGAAATGATGTATTTATCAATCTCCTCGTCGCTCGCCACATACTCATTGATGAATGAGGCAGTATTGCGGTACACCTCAAGGGAATTCAGCGGATGCGGGTCACGGTAGGAATGGAAGGTTATGTTACCGCTTCTCGCCGCGCGGAAGCCGCAGCCGTACGCACCGCCGTGTACGCGGATTTCATTCCAAAGGTAGCCATAGGTCAAAAGCAGCGACGTCACCGTCAGCTTTCCGTCAAAGGCAAAGCCGTCGTGGCGGATATTCCCGCCGTATACGGCATAGGAAACGCCGGACGGAATCAGGATTGCCTCCTTCACCGGCGGCTGCTTTTGCACCGTCATTTTTTTGGCGACGGCACTGCCCTGCGGCAGGGCGCTGAGAAACGCCCCAAAGACGTCTCTGTACTCGGGTGCCGTTTCGCTGACGGTCAGGCGGGCAGCGGTAAAGATTTCTTGTGTGCGCTGCTCGAGGAAAGCGATATAGCCGTCAATCTTCTCATCAAAATGCGCGGTAAAATCATTCAGATAGCGCAGCAGCGAATAGCCGCTTGCCTGCTCCTCCGTAAATGAGGACGCCGCGCTCTGCCGCAGCACGCGCAGCATTGCATAGCGATGACCGGCGCCCATCACCGACTGATACAGCGTTTCGCTCGCCTGCAGCATATTTTCGCGGATAATGTCTTTTGGGCGGAAATCCGTTTCGGTCAGAATTTCCGTTATCAGTTTGAGCGCGCTGCCGATATTCGCTTCCAGCACACTGAAGCTGACCGAAAAGTACGTTTTGCAGCAAAGCGGGTTTTCTTTATCCGGCACGGCTTCGATATTAAAATCAATCGCGCCGATGGTCTTTTTGATTTCCTTTTGCAGCTCGGACGGGGTGTGCCGCTTCGTCGGCAGCAGGGTCAGCAGATTGGTGAGCATCGAGAGGGCAGACAGGTTTTCCGCCTTCTCGTCCGAAATATCAAAGTACAGATTCGCGTGCAAAATGCCGTTGGTGTTGACCGGATGGTACAGCACCTTGACGCCGTTAATCTCCTTTTTCTCGGTATCCGTCCACATCGGCGTTTTGCCGACGTCGCTGAGCGACAGCACCGGCAAGGTCGCCTTGGCTTCGGGAGAATCGGGCGTATCCTGCCAATCTCTCATTGCGTCGTAAATCGCCTGAACGTGCGCTTTTTCCGCGTCGGTAAAGGCGCCGTATTCCTCCGTCACGCGCTTTTGCTCGGCAGCGTGCTCCTCCTCGCCCTTGGTTTTGGACGGCAGCATCGTCAGCGTTAAGGTGCCGGCAAAATCGCCAAGCTCGCGCAGAATATCAGTATAATAATCGCCGTCGATATCGCTTCTCAGCTCGTTCAGCAGCGCATCGTTTTCCAGATACAGCAGCGCGTCGCCGCCGTACAGCCACGAATTCAGCAGGTTAATATTGCGGACTAAGCCCTGCGGCTCCTCGGTTTCACGCAGCGCAAATTCAGCCTGATTGAGTACGCCGGTCAGCTCCTCCCTGTCAATGCCGTTTGCCAGAATATGCTGCAGCGTTTCGGTATAGACGGCAAGGAGCGCCTCCCTGTTTTCCGGCTCGGTATTACGGAATACAATGGCGTAATACGGCTGAGCGATGCCGTCCAGCACGGAAAATTCAACATCCTGCGCAAGTCCCTTTTCCAGCACGGCGCGCTTGAGCGGCGATTCGTTGGAGCCGGCGAGATAGGTGGAAAGCAGCGTATATGCCATAATGCGCTTTCTGTCCTTCCAGTCGGCAAAGACCTTAGCGAGCACCAGCTGCGTTTTGCTTTTCTCGCTCTCCTCCTTGCCGATTTCATAATACGCCGTCGCATCCGTTTGCGCTATCGGCTGCTGCATCGCAATTTCGTGCGGCTGCTCAATATATTCGAATCGGGAAAGATAATCCTCGTCGATCAGGCGCAGCACCCTGTCAAGCGGCACATCGCCGTCCAGATAGAACTTGGCGTTTGACGGCGCGTAAAACTCACGGTGCGCACGCAGGAAATCCTCATACGTCAGGTTGGGAATCGCCTGCGGGTCGCCGCCCGATTCAAAGCCGTAAATGCTGTCGGGATAGAGATAGCGCTTGGTAACCAGCTCCATCTGACCGTCCACCGAGCCGAGCGCGCCTTTCATCTCGTTAAACACAACGCCGTTATAAAACGGTGCGCCGTCCTCATCCAGCTCATAGTGCCAGCCCTCCTGGCGGAAAATACTCTCATTGCTGTAAATCGCCGGCTTGAACACGGCGTCAAGATAAACGCCCGTCAGATTCAGAAAATCCTGCTCGTTGCGGCTGGAGACGGGATACATTGTCTTATCCGGGAAGGTCATTGCGTTTAAAAACGTATTCATCGAGCTTTTCAGCAAGTCGAGAAATGGCTCCTTAACAGGATAGTTTTCGCTGCCTGCCAGCACGGAATGCTCCAGAATATGGAACACGCCGGTGTCATCCTGCGGCAGCGGCTGCGGTTCGGACAACGGCTCATCTGTACGCCAGAGCGAGACCGCTGCACCGGCTGCCGGTGCCGGATAATCGGGCGGAAGGCGGAACATATAATAAACCGGATGGGTGCCCTTCTGCTGCGAACAGATCAACAGGTGATATTCGGAATTGTCAGCAGATACGCCGGATTTGACAACTTCACCGCGGATTTCCGATCCGGTTTCCGGCAGCGGCAGAATCCCGGACGGAACGGCGGCTTTCTGCCGTTTTTGCTCACGCAGAATCAGAAAGACCGCCAATACGGCGAATGCGATCATTGGTATCACACAGAAAATGAAAAGGAACCTGAAAAATGTGCCGAGTATGCGTGCTGTTCGGGACGGATCGGTGATACTGTCCAGAAGTGCGGCAAACAGCAGAAACAGCAGCAAATACGGATAGTCTTTTTTCATACAGCCCTCTTTACATCGCGGAGCCTGCGGCAAATCCGGTTGCGAAGGCGATTTGCAGATTGTAGCCGCCCGTGAACGCATCGACGTCGAGCAGCTCTCC
>CALGGQ010000328.1 GCA_937915775.1 uncultured Clostridia bacterium
CGATCTTATTCGTTGTTGTGGCAGCCGTGGTGGATTCGCCGGGCGCAGTGCTCGGTGCCGTCGTACCGTTTGTAGTACCGGCTGTCGTGGAAGCGCCGCCTGCTGCGGTGGTAGAGGTATCGCCCTGCGGTGCTGTTGTGCTCTGTGAGCTGCTCTGCGATACTGAGGTGGAGGCGGTATCGCCCTGCGATGCCGTTGTAGAGCTTTCGCCCTGCTGAGGAGCAGAAGTGCTCTGCCCGTCAGGCTGTGTAACGGAGGGATTCTGCGCATCACTGCCGGCATTTTCCTGCGAAGCGCTGCTGCCATCTGCAGAAGCGCCCACCGCGGTGTTCACCTGCTCTGCCGGAACGTAGGAGGTATTGCCCTCTTTATCGGTCACGGCAACGACGTTTTTCAGCACCTCTGTTACTACCTCGCCGCTTTCATCCGTCACTGCCTCGCCGCTCTCATCCGTAACGGCAACGGTAACGCTGGGGATAACCTCAAGCGTGGTTGGTTCTTCCTTTCCGCCGCCGAAATTGCCCGTCACGGCAAACACGACGCCTGCTGCAATAACAACAACTCCTGCTGCAATCGCAATGATAATTTTTTTGTCTTTCATATGTATCTTCCCTTATTTAACATTTTTAGACACGGTAACATAAATAATTTAACACACTGTTAATTGATTGTGATTTCCGTGTAAAAATTATTATACCGCAAAAGAATATACAATGCAATATTGAAAATAGTTGTAATATGATATACAATAGTAAAAAGCGTATGCGGAGGAGAAAAAATGGACTTAGCAAATTATATTCACGAAGCCGTTTTTGGTAAAAAAGAAAAGTATATTGTTTTATATGAACTGCTCTGGACGAATTTTGAGGAGGACGGCTTTGTCGTCACCGATGAGGAGGGGCATGAGATTGACAGCATTTTCAAGGCAGTGGCACTGAAAAATATCGTTTCGGAATTCGTCTATCGCCTTTACGATGAATTCAACGAAACAAGCTATGAGGATGTTTTTCAGCTGCTGGACACGCTTGGTATCGGCAGTGATGAAATCATTGATTATTGCTACGAAAGCCCGGATATTGACGCGGACGACGAGGACGATGAAATCACCGTTAAGAACGCGCTTGATTATATGACGGAGCAGGTGGCAAACAAGCTATTGGACCTCTTTGCCGCGGACGAGCTGTTTGATTATTTCTTCAGTGCCACCTACGATTTTGAGCAGGATTTCACCTTTGCCTTTGAGGATACGGATGAGTTCCTCGCGTTTGTGGACTCCAACACCGAGCGGCTGGACGCCTACAAGGAGGAATACCCCGCCGTGATGCAGTGGTTTGATAACGGAATGATTGTGTAATCCTTCGGAACAAATTGACTAACTGCTAACTGTCAACTGCTAACTGCTAACGAAAAAGCGACTCAAATGAGTCGCTTTTAGTTAGTCCTCGGTATCTTCGCCGTGGAGCTGTTTCCAGTGAATCTTGCAGTAATTGTCAAGGTCACCGTCGCCGTCGCCGTCAAAGGCATAATACTTCTCGTCGTCCACTCTCGCTTCATTATAGCAATCGTATTCGCCGACATAGGCGCAGCGCTCAGCGTCGCCGCCCTCAGCGAGTGCCGGCACATAGGACAGGCAGAAGAAGCCGACCAAAATGCAGCAGATTGCCGCAATAACCGCCTTATCATTGAAGCCTTTTTTGCTGATTTTTTCAACGTCGATTTTATCGAGCGCCGTCTTTTCAAACAGCTTGCAGAGCAGCTTGGAAATCAAGAAGCCGCAGATACCGGCAAAGGTGCCGACCAGCAGACCGGCAAGCACATCGGTGGGATAGTGCACCATCAGGTAAATTCTGCTGCCCATCGTGCAAAGTGCTATCACCGGGAACACAAAGGCAACCTTGCCCATCGCTGTTTTCTTGCCCTCGGCAGCGAGCTCCTTCGCCCTGCTTCTGAAACAGAGGAACATCGCAACTGCCATCTCAAACGCTGCGGTGGTATGGCCGGACGGGAAGGAATAATCCGATTCGGAAAAGGCGCCGGCATTCTCATACCACACCTTGTATTCATTCCAGATAGGCATATTCTGCAACGTGTTATACGGACGGATTCTGAGCACGGCGGGTTTCACGACCACATTCGTTACAATCGTGCCGATAGCAATGGCAAATACGATAGCAAAGCCGTATTTTCTGGTGCGCTTAAAGAAGCAAAGCACCAGACCGAGCACGGCAACGGGAATCACAAAATTTTCATCGCCAAGCGCGGTAAATACCTTCGCCACCTGCGTGAGAAAGCCGTTCTGCATCGCACCGAAAATACGGTACACCCACATATCAAAGCCGTAAAACGCCTTATCTATTGCGCCGCCGAGCGCGGCAGCGGCAAACATCATTGAGTACATAGATACCCTCCTCAATAAAATTTATAAGACAATGATACCAAATATTACCGCTGTTTTCAAGGTAAATGTTAAAAAATTATTCATTGACAATATGCGTGATATAAAGTAATATATAATTTGTGAAAAAATATATTTTTTTTAGAGGATGAATCATTATGAATATTGATGCTAATGTTCAGAAAGTGCTGTTAGCGCTTCTGAGGAAATGGAAGCTGCTGGTTCTGTTTGCGCTCATCGGCGCGCTCGTCGGTTTTTTCTACACCGCGAATTTTACCACGCTGACCTATTCCTCCGAAGTGAAGTTCTTCGCCTTTGCCACGGACGGTAACGACGACGTGAGCACCAGCGAATCTTCGATGGAGACGATTCGTTCCAGTAACACCAGCAAGATGAATTACGCGATGCGTATGCTGCCGACGTACATTCAGTTGATGAACACAAATGAATTTTACTCCACCGTCATCACGGATGTGAATAATACCTATAATGCGAACTATCAGGCATCTCTCGTGAAAAGCTCCATGAAGATTGACACCATTACCGATACGGCGATGTTCCGCGTTACTGTCACCACCGGCGACGCCGAGCTTTCCTACAAAATTGCCAAGCAGCTCGAGACCACCATTCCCAATTATTTTAAAACAAAAAACCAGGGACTGGTAAAGGCTTCCGTAGAGGACAGAGCGCTTAAGGCGTCCACCGCCAGAAGCCTCGGTTACCCGAAAAAATGCGCTATCGCTGCTATCGCAGGTATGATTGTCGCTGCGGCGTACGTTGCGCTGCGCACCCTGCTGGATGTCCGCATCCGCTCCACGGACGAGCTGACGGAAAAATACAGCATTCCGGTTCTCGGCGCTATCCCGGATTTCGAATCCAAAAACGTCCACAACAGTTCAATGAAAGGAGTAAGCAGTTATGTTCAGGAAAAAGAATCGTAAGTTTGAATCCTCGGATTCCAAAAGAGCGCTTATCCATAACATTGATATGAGCCCGTCCCTGAAATTCAAGGTGGAAGAGGCTTACAAAAGCATCCGTACGAATATTATGCTCTCCGTACTCAAGAAGGGCTGTAAGAAAATTGTTGTCACCTCCTCGGTGGCGAGCGAGGGTAAAACAACCACAACCATCAACCTTGCCATCACCTTTGCCCAGGCAGGGCAGCGTGTGCTGCTGATTGACGGCGACCTTCGTAAGCCGAAAATTCATCAGTATTTTTCGGTGCCTAACGCGCCCGGTCTGACGGATTACCTCGGTTCCACCGTTTCCGCCGTGATGAAGGACAAGGTGGATTTGTTCACCATCGTACATCCGACGGAATTTGAAAATCTCTCCGTCATCTGCTCCGGCTCCATTCCGCCGAACCCTGCGGAAATCCTGGGCAGCGACCCGATGACTGATTTTCTGGATGAAATCAGCCGCGATTTTGACTACATCATCATTGATACCCCGCCGATTAACATCGTATCCGACGCTCTGCCGATTATCAGAGAATCCGACGGCGTTGTACTCGTCGTCCGTTACAACCAGTCCACTCATCCCGAGGTGGAAAAAGCCATCGGCGCGCTGGAATTCATTGACGCGAAGATTCTCGGCTTCGTCGTGAACTTCGTGGAAACCAGAGCCGGCGGAAAATACAAGTATTCCTCCAGCTACGGCAGATACCGTTACAGCCGTTACGGTTACGGCGGCTACGGCTACGGTTACGGCGGCTACGGCTATGGCTACGGCGGCTACGGTTACGGCTATGGCTACACCCC
>CALGGQ010000329.1 GCA_937915775.1 uncultured Clostridia bacterium
ATTCTTTATTATTAATATCCTGTGCTTTGATTTCCTCACATATGGCAATAGCAACATTTTGTGAATCAATACTATCCTGCAAATTCTTGATGGATACACTTACAGCATCCTTCAGAGAAATCTCTCCGCTGAAAACTGATTTAATTTCCGCGATGGATAACCCGAGTTTTCTGTAAACAATAACCTTTTTTAGCAGTTCTGCATCCTCGCTGCTGTAATTTCTGTAGCCGTTTTCACTCCTGCTTGGTTGAATAAAGCCTTCGCTTTCATAATAGCGAATGTTTGCACGGCTGATACCGAGCTGCTTTTCCAGTTCATTTACTTTCATTTGTTATCACCTCGCAGAGCATTATAAGGTATCAAGTAACTTTACAGTCAAGTATATTTTATATTATAACATAAAAAAACAGAAATAAAAGGCAAAGAAAAGGACACGGAACAATCCGTGTCCTTTGAAATACTAGTGGATTAATACATTCCTCCGCCCTGGGCTGCCGCCATAGCGGCTGCCTGTGCTGCGTCAGCAGCGGGGTCCTTGATATCGGTGACAAGGCTTTCCGTTGTAAGCACCATAGCTGCCACGGAGGAAGCGTTCTGCAGAGCGCTTCTGGTAACCTTTGCCGGGTCAACAATACCGGCTTCCAGCATATCGGTATATTCATTCGTTGCGAAATTGTAGCCGAAGCCCTTGTCGCTGTTCTTAATTCTGTCAACAATGACAGAGCCTTCGCAACCGGCATTCGCTGCAATCTGTCTGACCGGTTCTTCCAGTGCTTTGAGCACAATCTGAACGCCCGTCTTATAGTCTGCGTCGTCAGTATCCAGCAGCTTTTCAACCGCAGGAATCGCGTTGATTAAAGCAACACCACCGCCGGCAACAATGCCTTCTTCAACGGCAGCCTTTGTCGCCGCCAGCGCATCCTCAATGCGGAGCTTCTTTTCCTTCATTTCGGTTTCGGTAGCCGCACCGACCTTGACAACGGCAACGCCGCCTGCCATCTTGGCAAGGCGCTCCTGCAGCTTCTCTCTGTCAAAATCAGAGGTGGACTGCTCAATCGCCGTTCTAATCTGGGCAACACGCGCCTTAATGTCGTCGCTGTTGCCGGCGCCGTCAACGATAATCGTGTTTTCCTTGGTAACCTTGACCTGACGCGCCGTGCCGAGCATCGCCATCGTGGTATCCTTCAGCTCGAGACCGAGATCGGAGGTAACAACCGTGCCGCCTGTCAGAATAGCGATATCCTGCAGCATATCCTTTCTTCTATCACCGAAGCCGGGCGCCTTTACGCACACACAGGTGAACGTGCCGCGCAGCTTGTTAAGCAGAATGGTCTGCAGGGCTTCGCCCTCAACATCCTCTGCGATAATCACGAGCTTCTTGCCTGCCTTAAGCACTGCCTCCAGCAGCGGAAGAATATCCTGAATGGTGCTGATTTTCTTGTCGGTAATCAGCAGCATGGCATCGTCAATAACGGCTTCCATCTTATCGGTATCTGTAACCATATACGGTGAAATATAGCCGCGGTCAAACTGCATACCCTCAACCACCTCGCAGGTGGTGTCAGCCGTCTTGCTTTCTTCAATCGTAATAACGCCGTCAGCGCTGACCTTTTCCATCGCTTCGGCAATCAGAGAGCCGATGTATTCATCAGATGCGGAAACGGTAGCTACACGGGCGATATCGTCGTTATCCTTTACGGCAACGCTGTCTGCCTTCACGGAAGCGACAGCCGCATTCACAGCGCCCTCAATGCCCTTTTTCACTGCCATCGGGTTAGCACCGGCAGCCACAACCTTCATACCTTCACGCACTAATGCCTGTGCGAGCAGGGTCGCCGTTGTCGTACCGTCGCCGGCATCGTCGTTTGTCTTGGAGGAAACCTCCTTGACGAGCTGCGCACCCATATTTTCAAATGCGTTTTCAAGCTCAATTTCCTTGGCAATTGTTACACCGTCGTTTGTAATCAGCGGTGAACCGTACTTTTTATCAAGCACAACGTTTCTGCCCTTGGGACCGAGCGTAATCTTAACTGTATTGGCGAGCTTATCAATACCTGCCTGCAGCGCCTTGCGCGCTTCCTCGCCGTATAAAATATCTTTTGCCATAAATCAATTGCCTCCTTACTCTACAACTGCGAGAACGTCCTTAATCTCCGCAATCGTGTATTCCGTGCCGTCCAGCTTGACCTGCGTGCCGGAATATTTGCCGATAATCACCTTATCGCCGACCTTGACGGTCATCGGATGTTCCTCCGTACCGGGACCAACCGCAATAACCTCCGATACCTCCGGTTTTTCCTGCGCTGCCGAAGCAAGCACGATACCGGACGCCGTTGTTTCCTCTGCTTTCTGAGCTTTCAGTAAAACTCTGTCAGCCAGTGGTTTAATTGTCATTTCTATCACCTCTTGAAATATAATACATTTTGATAAATTAGCACTCTCTTTATCCGAGTGCTAATACATATTTTAGCAACTTTTTCCTGTTTGTCAAGAGCTTTCACAAAGAATTCATAAAATATAGTATCAGTTACCTATTTTATGTTATTTGAAATACATATAATACTGGCACTTTATCATCCCGTTATAAAGCTTGCGGCGCTTATCCGCCTTTCTGCCGAAGCATTTTTCAAATTCCTCGTCGGGCGAGATAATACCGTATGACCAGCCGTGTTTGGCGACAAAACGCTCACCCATCGCACGGTACAGGCTCTCCGCCTCCTTAATGTCCAGCATCCGCTCGCCATAGGGCGGATTGGTAACAAGCGTTCCCTTCTCCGTCGTCGGCTGAAAACGGCGCACATCGGCAGTGCTGAGGCGCAGATACTTTGTAACACGTGCACGCTTACCATTAGCTTGTGTCAATTCAATCGCACGGGAGTCTACATCAGAACCAAAGGCAACAAAATCCGTATCCCTTTTCATAAGGTCATGACATCGCTCGCGCTCCGCCATCCAGATATTTTCGGGAATGAACCCCCAGCGGTCCACGTCAAAATTACGGTTAATGCCCGGCGCGATGTTATTGGCGAGCAGCGCGCCTTCAATCAAGATAGTGCCGCTGCCGCAGCAGGGGTCATAAAGCGTATGATAATGCCGCAGGTGCGAGAGAGAGCACATGGCAGCCGCCAACGTTTCACGGATTGGCGCATCGTTACCGACAGGACGGTAACCGCGCTTATGCAGACCGGCGCCTGAGGTATCTAGCATCACGCTGACCTTATCCTTCATAATAGAAAACTGTACCTGATGGACAGGACCGGTTTCCTCAAAATAGGAAATGCCGTAATCCGGCTTCATGCTCTCTACGATTGCCTTTTTGATAATCTTCTGACAGTCAGGCACGGAATGCAGCGCGGAATTCAGCGAAAAGCCCTTGACGGGAAACGTATCGCGACTGCCGATAAATTCGCTCCACGGCAGCGCCTTCACGCCCTGAAACAACTCTTCAAAGGTAACCGCGTTAAATTCATCCAGCACAATCTGAATCCGCTCCGCAAAGCGTGACCAGATATTCGCACGGGCAAGGATGGTTTCATCGCCTTCAAAATAGACCTTTGCATTTTCGGCGCGGACGTTTTCCGCTCCCAGCTGCTTTAATTCGTCTGACACCAAGCCCTCCACGCCAAGCAGGCACGGAGCGCACATAAGTAGCTTCAT
>CALGGQ010000330.1 GCA_937915775.1 uncultured Clostridia bacterium
CGCCATGCGCCCTGACTGTGTGGTGCTGGACGAGGCCACCGCCATGCTGGACCCCCGGGGCCGGGAGGAGGTCATGCAGACCATCCTGGGCCTGAACCGGAACCAGGGCATCACCGTGATCCTCATCACCCACCATATGTCCGAGGCCGCCATGGCCGACCGGGTAATCGTCATGGACCGGGGCGACGTGCTGGCGGACGGACCGCCGGAGGTCATCTTCTCCCAGGTGGAGCTGCTCCGGGAAGCCGGGCTGGAGGTGCCGGACACCACCGCCCTGTGCTGGGAGCTGAACCAGCGGGGCTTTGCGCTGCCCTTAAACGCCCTTTCCGTGGAGGACTGCGCCCAGGCTTTGTATGCAGCCCTTACCCCCTGACGCAATCGTAACGAATTCGGAGGAAACCCGCCTTGCCTCTGCTTGAAACCAGAAACCTGAGCCATGTCTACAGCGCCGGGACCCCCTTTGAGCACACGGCCATCACAAACGTGAACCTGACTGTGGAGCCCGGGGAGTTCATCGGTCTGATCGGACATACCGGCTCGGGAAAATCCACCCTGATCCAGCATCTGAACGGGTTGCTCAAGCCATCGGCCGGCCAGGTGCTGCTGGAGGGTAAGGATATCTTTTCCGACAAAAAGTTCACCCGTCAGGTCCGCTTTCGGGTGGGCCTGGTGTTTCAATACCCGGAATATCAGCTCTTTGAAGAAACCGTCTATCGGGACATCGCCTTTGGCCCCGGAAATATGGGGCTTGCCGAGGACGAGATCCGGCGACGGGTTTTGCAGGCGGCCAGCTTTGTGGACCTGGACGAAGCTCTTCTGGACAAATCCCCCTTTGATCTGTCCGGCGGCCAGAAGCGACGGGTCGCCATTGCCGGGGTGATCGCCATGGAGCCGGAGATCCTGATCCTGGACGAGCCCACGGCGGGGCTGGACCCGGCAGGTCGGCAAAGCCTGCTTGCCAACATCTGCGCCTTCCAAAAACAAAACCACGCCGCGATTATCATGGTCAGCCATTCCATGGAGGATATGGCGGCCACGGCAGACCGGCTGATCGTCATGAACCAGGGCAGCATCGCCCTCCAGGGCACGCCCCGGGAGATTTTTTCCCAGGTCGCCAGGCTGCGGGAAATGGGCCTGACGGTGCCTCAGGTGACGCTGGTGCTCCAGCGGCTGCGGGAGCTGGGACTGCCGGTGGACGCCTCGGCCTACACCATCGGCCAGGCTGTGGAAGCCCTGATTGCCTTGGGCAAGGGGGTGCCGGACCATGCTTAAAGACATCACTCTGGGCCAATATTTCCCCGGCACGACCCCGATCCACCGACTGGACCCCCGGACCAAGCTGGTACTGGTGGTCGTCTACATCGTGGCCCTGTTTGTCGCCGGCGGGCTTCTATCCTATGGGCTCACCGCCCTGTTCCTGGCCCTTGCCCTGGTTTTGTCAAAAATCAAGCCCACCACCATTTTAAAGGGTCTGAAGCCGCTGATCCTCATCATCGTCCTGACCGGCATTTTGAATCTGTTCTATACCAAGGGCGACCCCCTTGTGACCATTTGGAAGCTCACCATCACCCGCCAGGGCGTACGCAACGCCGTTTTGATGATCCTGCGCATCGTGATGCTCATCGCCGGAACCTTTCTGCTCACCTACACCACCTCCCCCATTGATCTGACCGACGGGATGGAGGATCTGCTGGGCCCATTGAAAAAGCTCCATGTGCCCGTCCACGAGCTGGCTATGATGATGTCCATCGCCCTGCGGTTCATCCCCACGCTTATTGAGGAAACAGACAAAATCATGAGCGCCCAGCGGGCCCGGGGGGCGGATTTTGAGACCGGCAGCCTGTTTCAGCGGGCAAAGGCCCTGATCCCCATTCTGGTGCCGCTGTTCGTCAGCTCCTTCCGCCGTGCCGACGAGCTGGCAACGGCCATGGAATGCCGGTGCTATCACGGCGGCGAGGGCAGGACGAGGATGAAGCAGCTTCGCTATACCCGGCTGGACCTGACAGCTTATCTGCTGGGCTTCGGGCTTCTGACGGCGGTGATCGTTTTGAAGGTGCTTGGCATATGAGAAACCCGGACTATACCCGCAACATCGCCCTGTGCCTTCGCTATGAGGGCACGGCCTATCACGGCTGGCAGGTGCAGAGCAATGCGCTCACTGTGCAGGAGGTGCTGCAAAACGCCATTGAAAAGGTGTTTTTAAAGCGCCTTGACGTCAAGGGCTGTTCCCGTACTGACAGCGGTGTGCACGCCAATATGTACTGCGTTACGCTGGATACGGATATGGTTATCAGCGATGAGGGCGTCGTACTGGCGCTCAATTCCAACCTGCCGAGCGATATTGCCGTGAAGGCTTGCCGCGAGGTGCCGCTCATTTTCCACCCGCGGTATGACTGCGTTTCCAAGCAGTATGTTTACCGTATCTATAACGCCAGAATTCGCAATCCGTTTCTGGTAAAATATGCGTATCATTATAACCGTTCTATTGACGTTGAGTTACTGAACAGGGAAGCACAGGCATTTGTCGGAACGCACGATTACAGCGGCTTCTGTTCAGTGAAAAGCGATGTCGAGGATACGGTGAGAACAATTTCCTCCGCGCGTGTATACCGTGAAGATGATAACGTATATTTTGAAGTGGAGGGAGACGGCTTTCTCTACAATATGGTGCGCATTATGGTCGGCACGCTTCTCTTTATCAGCGAAGGAAAAATCAAGGCGGGCAAGCTGCCGGAGATTATCGCGTCAAAGGACAGAAACCAAGCCGGCAAAACGGCGCCGCCGCATGGGTTATACTTAAATAAAGTAGTTTATTCGGAGAATATTTATGCCAACGAATGAAAGACAAAATGCACGCAAAGCCAAAAAGCGCCGTGACGAACAACGCACGAAGCGCATTATCTGGATTGTTATTATTCTGGTGGCTGCACTGCTCATTGTGATGAAGGTGATGGAGATTGATATCAATTCCATCAGAAACCGTTTCAGCGGTGAGGAAAAAAGCATCTCAGAGGTGCTGATGGATAATGCATATCCGTATAGCCTCGATTCGTCCAAGGGCGTTAAGGTAACCGCGCAGAATGATAAACTGAATATATTAACAGATGTTTCCTGTACCGTTCTGAATCCGACGGATGCTGCCGTGCTGTATCATTTCAGCCACGGTTATGCCAATCCGATTATGAAAGCAGCGGGCAACTATTTCGTCACCTTTGACCAGGGAGCAAACCGTCTGCGGCTCGACACGCTGAATGCTTCCGTCTACGAAACCAAAACGGAAAACCCGATTTTAACCGCCAATGTCGCCAAAAACGGCAACGTGATTTATGCGATGAAATCAAGCAGCAGTAAGTCGACGGTAGTTGTGATAAACGCCTCGCTCAAAAAGCTGACGGAATTTGAAGTCAACGACGGCTATGTGGTGTTAACGGCAATTGACCCCGCCGGAAAGCGCTGTGCCTATGCCACTGTGAATACGAAAAATGCCAAGCTCGTCACAACGGTTTATACCATCAATATCGGTGACGATAAGGAGCGCGCGCACTTTGATTTTGAAGGCACGGATTTGCTGGATTTACGTTACTGTGCATCGGATTTGTACATCATCGGTAATGACTGCGTATCCACTGTTACCTCGCAAAAAAAGCAGCACGAGGTGTTCAAAAAGGGTGACGTCAACACGGTATGCTTTAACTATACCTCAAACGGCGAACTCGTTTATGTCTATTCCAAGTATTCCGCAGCGAATGAGAATTATCTCGCCCATATCAGCCCCACCGGTAAGGTCGGCGTAACGGTTGAACTGAATCAAAAGCCCAAATATGTATCCTCCTCATCCAATGAGATGACGGTGCTGCTGCCGGATAAAATCGTCACCTATTCCATTACTAAAGGCGATAAAAGGGCCGAAACGGACTGCGATGATTCCCTCAGCAGCGTTCATAAATTATCGACGAAATGCTTTGTCTGCCGCCACCAGTTAATTGACGTGGTGGAGCAGAAAAAAATACCAAACGAAAAGAAGGCGTAATATGACAATCTTTAATTATACGGTCAATTACATAGATATCTTGTTCGTTGCGATTGTCGCAGCGGCAATGATTATCGGATATCACAGAGGACTGGTTATTAATATTATCCGCTTTGTGCGCGCCTCTGTCGGTTCCTTTTTGTGCTTCTTCTGCAGCGGGCATCTGGCGCAGCCGCTCTATGAGGCAAGAATTAAGCAAAACCTTCTGGAAGCGATCAATCAGAAAATCGTTGCCAGCAACGTCAATACGACGATGACCAATCTCAACGATTATGTTGCAACGCTTCCGGAATTTATATCCAAAAACATCGACACAACCGGTTTAAAACTCACCTCGCAGGATATGGCGCAGATGATTTTGACCAATGTATTTGAGCCGATTGTGCTGGCGCTGCTGAAAATCGCCATTTTCATTGCTACTTTTATCGTATTTTTCGGCATTACGGGTATTATTATTCTCGTAGCGCAGCGCATCAGCAAAAAACGCGACGAAAAGCGCGGCAGGAAAACCGTGATTAAAAAGACGGATAAGCTGCTCGGTCTGCTGTTCGGATTATTAAAGGCATTTATCATCGTGCTTGCCGTGGCGGCAGCTTTGATGTATTTAATCAGCATTCAGGAGGATACGTCACAGATGAGCGGCTTCTTGACGGAAGCGTCAAAGAGTACGCTGCTGCACCTGATTGACAGTATCAATCCATTTAATGCGATTACGGAGGGATTATTATGAGTGATGAAATGAGAAATGTACAGGAAGTACAGGTTGAAGAAACCGAAAAAAAGATTGAAAAGCGCCCTGAGGATAAGCTGTTTTATCATTGGAACACGATTCCGAACTGGCTCTGCTTTTTGCGCATTGCGCTGATTCCGGTATTTTCGGTGCTGTTTGTTAAGGGGTATTATATCCCTGCCTTTATCGTGATGATCGTAGCAGCGCTGACCGATTTGCTCGACGGTAAGATTGCCCGAAAGTACAATATGGTTTCCAACCTTGGCAAAAATCTTGACCCGCTTGCCGATAAGCTGTCTCAGATGGCGATTGTTGTCATTCTGATTATCCACTTCTGGGAGGGCTATCTGAAGTACATTTTGGCGCTTTTCATTGTCAAAGAGCTGATTATGATTATTGCCGGTGTCATTTTGCTGCTCAAGGGCTTACGTCCTGCCGCAGCGGAAATCTGGGGCAAAATTGCTACCACGATTTTCTATATCTTTATGATTGCCATTATCGCGCTAGGCGGCGAAGGCTCAGCGCTGTACGGCGTCAAGTTCTTTGAGCCGTTTATGCTCTCTGATACCGTCATTACCGTGATGATTATCATTTCACTTATCTTTATGCTGATTTCTATCGCAAGTTATGTTCCCGGGTATTTTAAGCAGATTAAGGAAATCAGAGAACGGGACAGGAAAAATAAGGAGTAACCCTATCAAATGAAACAACAGTTATGTTCACGCTGCGGCAAGCGGCCTGCCGTGGTATTTATTCAGAAAATGGAAGGCGACGAGGTAAAGCCCGAGGGGCTTTGTATTCAGTGCGCCCGAGAACTGAACGTCGGTCCCATCAATCAGATGATTGAAAAGCTCGGTATCAGCGACGAGGAAATCGAAGCGGCAACCGAACAGATGGCGCAGTTCATGGAAAATATGGACGATTTTAACTTTGGCGACCTTGGCGAGATGTTTAATGCCGAGAATGCCGACGGCGCGCAGACGATGCCTTTTGCCAATTTGTTCGGCAACGCGGGCGATGCAACCGGCGCAGATAATAAGGATGCCAAAAAGCGCAAAAACAAAAAGCGCGGGCAGAAAAACACAGAGGACACCCGTAAAGTGCTTAATACTTACTGTAATAATTTGACCGCCAGAGCAAAGGCAGGTAAGCTCGATGCCATCATTGGCAGAGACCAGGAGATTTACCGTGCCATTCAGATTTTGTGCAGAAGAACTAAGAACAATCCCTGCCTGATCGGTGAGCCCGGTGTCGGTAAAACGGCGATTGCAGAGGGGCTTGCACTCCGGATTGCAGCAGGGGAGGTACCGGCGCGCCTTGCAGACAAGGAAATCTTCCTGCTTGACCTGACGGCGCTGGTTGCCGGTACGCAGTTCCGCGGTCAGTTTGAAGGCAGAA
>CALGGQ010000331.1 GCA_937915775.1 uncultured Clostridia bacterium
CCGGGAACTTGTTCCAAACGGGGAGCGGGCGGAAGTTCCGCCGCGCCTCCGCGTTACTTGGAGTACAACTCGACGATGAGGTGCTCTTCCACGGGCACGTCAATGTCCTCGCGGGCGGGCAGACGGGTAATCGTGCCTTTCAGGGCGTTCTTTTCGCGCTCCATCCAAGCGGGGAGCAGGAAAATGGGGGCGTCCTGTCCGGTCAGGCGCTTAAAAATGCTGGAGGAACGGCTGGCTTCCTCGACTTCAATCACGTCCCCGGCCTTGACAAGATAGGACGGAATGTTGACTTTCTTGCCGTTGACGGTGAAATGGGCGTGGTTGACAAGCTGACGGGCCTGACGGCGCGTCATGGCGAAGCCCATACGGTAGACGACATTGTCCAGACGGCGCTCCACGGTGATGAGCAGATTGTCGCCGGTACGACCGGGGGCGGCGGCGGCGGCTTCATAGTAGGCGCGGAACTGCTTCTCCAGAATGCCGTAGATGAACTTAACCTTCTGCTTTTCATTGAGCTGAAGGGAATATTCAGAAGCTTTCTTTCTGCGTTTATTATTCTGATTTCTGTTTGTTTCTTTCTTTGCATAACCTAATACAGAAGGAGAGATGTCATATCTCTTACATCTTCTTGCAACAGGCTGTCTGTTAATTGCCATAATCCAATACCTCCTATATTAACTATACACGGCGTCTCTTAGGCGGACGGCATCCGTTGTGCGGAATAGGAGTAACATCCTTAATAAGGGTTACATCGAGACCGGCGGACTGCAGCGCTCTGACTGCGGATTCACGGCCTGCACCGGGACCCTTAACGTATACTTCAACCGTCTTCATACCATGGTCGGTAGCAATCTTAGCAGCGGTTTCTGCTGCTGTCTGTGCTGCGAACGGAGTTGACTTCTTGGAGCCACGGAAACCCATCTCACCGGCAGATGCCCATGAAACAGCGTTACCCTGCGTATCCGTAATCGTCACGATAGTATTGTTGAAGGTTGACTGAATATGAGCAACACCGCGCTCAATATTCTTCTTCTCACGTCTTTTACGTGTAGAAGTAGTCTTCTTTGCTGCCATACTGTGTTTCCTCCTAAATTACTTCTTCTTGTTAGCAATCGTCTTCTTAGGACCTTTACGGGTTCTTGCGTTGTTCTTGGAGGTCTGTCCTCTGACGGGCAGTCCCTTTCTGTGACGAATGCCTCTGTAGCTACCGATTTCAATCAGTCTCTTGATGTCAAACGCTGTATTTCTGCGCAGGTCACCCTCAACGGTAAGGTTATGGGTAATGTAGTCGCTCAGCTTTCTGACATCGTCTTCAGATAAATCTCTGCAGCGAGTATCAGGATTTACACCGGTTTCTTCGATAATTTTTGTAGCGGTCGTGCGGCCGATACCGTAAATGTAGGTAAGACCGATTTCCACTCTCTTGTCATTAGGTAAATCAACACCTGAAATACGTGCCATTCTTTAATTACCTCCGATTTAATATTCAGGACTTAGCCCTGACGCTGCTTGTGCTTCGGATTTTCACAGATAACCATTACTTTTCCGTTGCGCTTGATAACTTTGCACTTTTCGCAAATTTTCTTAACAGAAGGTCTGACTTTCATTTGAATATCCTCCTTTATTTACTGCGCCACGTGATACGTCCCTTTGACAGGTCGTACGGTGACATTTCCATTGTTACTTTATCGCCGGGCAGGATACGGATGTTGTTCATCCTCAGCTTGCCGGAAATATGAGCTGTAATAATGTGGCCGTTCGAAAGCGACACCTTAAATGTCGTATTCGGAAGCGCCTCTACCACAGTACCTTCCACTTCTATCATATCTGACTTAGACATCTGATACCTCTTTTATAAAATAAATTGAGTTGATGTTTAGGAACGAAATGCTTTTCGCTCGATTAATCGGAATCACATTACGGCGTAATCGCCTGCAATTGCAATTAATTATGCTTTCGTGAGTATGACGGGACCGTTATTCGTGATGGCAATCGTGTTCTCAAAATGAGCCGACGCCTTGCCGTCCTGCGTTTTCACTGTCCAGCCGTCCGAAAGTGTTTTAACCTTATAGGTTCCCAGATTAATCATCGGTTCAATTGCCAATGTCATTCCGGGTAATAGTCGGATACCGCGTCCTGCGTGGCCGAAGTTCGGTACGCTCGGTTCTTCATGAAGCTTGGTTCCCACTCCGTGACCTACGAAATCGCGCACGACTGAGAAGCCGCGCTCCTCGCAGTAGGTCTGCACCGCGTTGCCGATATCGCCGATTCTGCCGCCCGGTACCGCCGCTTCGATGCCCTTAAACATCGCTTCGCGTGTGGTTACCACCAGCCGCTCCACCTCGGGTGAGCAAGACCCGCAGATGAAAGTAGCCGCATTATCGCCGTTATATCCGTTCTTCGCAGCGCCGAGGTCGATACTGACGATATCGCCCTCCTGCAGGATGCGCTTTTTGCTTGGGATACCGTGGATTACTTCATCATTTATAGAGATACATGCGGTAGCAGGAAAACCGCCGTAATTGAGGAAATTAGGCTTCGCACCGCACTTGATGATAAAATCGTAGGCAATCTTATCAATCTCCCAGGTGGAAATACCCGGGCGCACTGCCTCCCCTGCTACCTGTAATGCCTGCGCCGAGATTTCGCAAGCCTCTTTCATAATGGCAAGCTCCCGGCTGCTCTTCAGCACTATCATGTTAATCCTCCAAAGCAGCAAAGACGAGCTTGGTTGTATCCGCAACCTCCTCCTGGCCTTCCACCACAGCTAACTTACCGAGCTTTTGATAGAAGTCCTTGAGCGGCTCCGTCATCTCGTGGTATTCCGCGAGACGAGCCTGAACGGTTTCGGGTGCGTCGTCTTTACGCTGAACGAGCTCGCCGCCGCAAGCATCGCAAATGCCGTCCACCTTCGGCTTTTTATAAAGCAGGTGGTAGGAATTCGCACACTTGGAGCAAACCCGTCTGCCGGACATTCTGGCGGTAATCTTCTCATCGGGAACCTCGATATCAACCACCTTGTCGATTTCGATACCCATATCCTCAAGCGCCTGCGCCTGCGGAATGGTTCTCGGGAAGCCGTCCAGAATAAATCCGTTTTTACAATCGTCCTCTTTCAGTCTGTCCTTGATAATTCCGATCACAACCTCATCCGGAACGAGCTGACCGGCTTCCATATAGGATTTTGCCTTCAGCCCCATCTCCGTGCCGTTCTTGAGAGCGGCACGAATGATGTTACCGGTTGAAATCGCAGGAATATTAAATTTGTCACAAATCTTTTCTGCCTGGGTACCTTTGCCGGCACCCGGAGCACCTAAAAGAATCAGTTTCATATAATATGCCTTTCGCTTTATGCTTAGTAATTAGTCAAGGAAACCTTTGTAGTGTTTCATCATCATCTGAGATTCGAGCTGGCGAACCGTCTCAAGCGCAACGCCGACCAAAATGATAAGCGATGTACCGCCGAGGCTGATGGTCATACCGCCCTGAGCAGCGATGGAGTTCGCTGCGGCGTCCGGATTTGCCGGAATTGCCATCTTACAAATGAGAGAGTAAACAATCGGGAACAGGGCAACTGCGGAAATCATCAGAGCACCGATCAGCACGAGTCTGGAGATAATCTTCATCAGATAATCAGAAGTCGGTCTGCCCGGACGGATACCCGGGATATAACCGCCGCTCTTCTTGATGTTGTTGGACATCTCGATCGGGTTAAACTGTATGGACGAATAGAAGTACGTGAAGAATATTATTAACAGGAAGTATAATATTCCGTATACTACTGTTGTCCATACCGGGCCTGTCGATGACAGGCAGTTAAGGATCGTACCGCCAACGCCCGTCTGCGGGACATTGCCGCCGTTAAGGAGCCTTACTATAGTTGAGGGGAACGCCATTATAGATGACGCGAAGATGATCGGCATAACGCCGCCGGCTGCTACCTTGATAGGTATATTTGTGCTCTGGCCGCCGTACATCTTTCTGCCCACAACGCGCTTAGCGTACTGAACGGGGATCCTTCTCTCTGCATTCGTGAAGAATACAACGAGTGTTATAGCCGCAATGGCAACGGCAAGGATCAAAAGAGCCTTGATTATGCCTATGGGGCTGTAGCTTGTACCGGTAACATAGGTGTTATATACCGCCTTTGCAGCTGAAGGTATTCTTGATACGATACCTGCAAAGATGATCATTGATACACCATTGCCAAGACCCTTTTCCGTTATCTGCTCACCGATCCATACGATGAACGCTGTACCTGCCGTAAACGTCAGTACGATAACGAAGAAGGTCAGTACATTCGGGTTTGTTATAGCGCTGCCCATGTTATAAAGTGTAACATAGAGACCTGCGCCCTGGATAAACGCGAGCGCGATACCGAGGTAACGCGTGATCTTGTTTAACTTCTTTCTGCCTTCAAGCCCTTCCTTTGCAAGTCTCTCAAGCGAGGGGATCGCAACGGTAAGGAGCTGGATGATGATCGATGCATTGATGTACGGTGAAACACCCATCGCAAGCACCGTCGCGTTCTGGAACGCGCCGCCGGTGAAGGTATCGAACAGGTTAAACAGGTCCATACCGCCGCCGCTATCACCCAAGAACGCCTTCATCGCATCCGCGCTCAGATACGGAACCGGAAGATGGGCTCCGAATCTGAAAACTATGAGCATGAAAAGTGTGAAGACTATCCTGCGTCTGAGATCAGGGATCTTCCAGGCATTTCTGAACGTATCGAGCATCTTACATCACCTCGACCTTTCCGCCTGCCTTTTCTATTTTTTCTTTAGCTGACGCGCTGATCTTGGCAACCTTGACATTTACCTTCTTTGTAACATCGCCGCGGCCGAGCAGCTTAACGCCGTCAAGCTTGCGGGAGATGATGTTCTTTGCAAGCAATGTCTCTGCGGTTACCTCATCGCCGTCATTGAACTTGTCAAGCACCTCAACGTTTACCGATACATACTTCTTAGCGAAGATGTTGTTAAAGCCGCGCTTCGGCAAACGTCTGTAAAGCGGCATCTGACCGCCTTCAAAGCCCGGTCTTACACCGCCGCCTGAACGTGCATTCTGACCCTTATGACCCTTACCTGAGGTCTTGCCTGTACCTGAACCGATTCCACGACCGATGATCTTCTTTCTGTGAGTCGAGCCCGCTGCCGGTTTTAATTCTCCAAGTTTCATACGATGCACCTCCTCACTTATACTTCTTCTACTTCAACAAGGTGTGAAACCGTGTTAATCATTCCTCTTATCGCCGGATTGTCGTCTTTTTCGACAGTGTGGCGAATTCTTTTAAGTCCGAGAGCTTCAACAGTCTTTATCTGATTCTGCTTTCTGCCAAGCGGACTTCTAACCAAAGTAATCTTTAATTTAGCCATTTTAACCATTCCTTTCTGTTAACCTTGCGATTAACCTCTGATCTGGTCTACTGTCTTGCCGCGAAGCTTTGAAACATCTTCAATGCTCTTGAGCTCCTTAAGACCTGCAAGAGTTGCGTTAACAACATTGCGCTTGTTGTTTGAACGCAAGCACTTTGTTCTGATATCTCTGATACCTGCAAGCTCAAGCACCGCACGGGCAGCACCGCCCGCGATAACACCGGTACCTTCGGGAGCTCTCTTCAAAAGAACCGAAGCTCCGCCGTACTTGCCGGTAAAATCGTGTGTAATACTGCTGTTATCATCCAGCGCAACCGTAATCAGGCTCTTCATAGCATCCTCTTTTCCCTTGCGGATCGCTTCCGGAATTTCTGTTGCCTTTCCGAGACCGGCTCCGACGTGACCATCACGGAAGCCGGGACCTACCTTCTGACCGGCTCTTTCAAGGGCCGGGTCGTCGTGAAAGTCGGCGATGACGACAAAGTCCATCTGGTCCTCAGCGACGCCACCATCACGAACAGCGACAGCGCGGCGATCTACGTACAGTCCGGCGACAAAGTCTTCGTGACCCTTGCCGACGGCACGACGAACAAAGTCTCTTCCTCCGCGACGTTTTCGTCCGCGGACGCCGAGACCGGCGAC
>CALGGQ010000332.1 GCA_937915775.1 uncultured Clostridia bacterium
ACTCAGCTACATCAATACTCTGCAAAACGACGGTGTGAATTTAGTGTCTGACAGCGGATTACTTCCCCATAAGATATTGACAAAAGCGTAGGTTTCATTTATAATATTTGCGTAATAAAAATGAATGAGGTGGTTCTTATGAAGAGAATTAACACATTAAGCTCCAGAAATCTTTGCGAATCCGCTAAGAAGGGCGGCTGCGGCGAGTGCCAGACCTCTTGCCAGTCAGCCAGCAAAACCTCTTGCTCCGTCGCAAATCAGAAATGCGAGCAGCTGAAGAAATAATGAATGAAGGATTGACGGCGGAAGGCTCCGCCGTTTTTCTATAGGTGACAGTATTGATACACGCATATAAAATGAACGGGTACAATATCATTCTCGACCAGAACAGCGGCTGCGTTCACAGCGTGGACGAGGTGGCATATGATATCATCACCCGTTATGAAACAACTCCGAAAGAGGAAATAAAAAAGTTTATACTGGAAAAATATGCTGACCAGCCCGACGTAACAAGCGAGGAAATCGACCTCTGCTTTGCCGATATCGAAAGCCTGATAGCAGACGGCAGACTGTTCGCTAAGGATACGTTTGAAGCGGACGCCGCCGCGTTTAAGGAGCGGCAGGGCGTGCTTAAAGCCATCTGCCTGCACGTGGCGCACGGCTGTAATCTGAACTGTGAATATTGCTTTGCGGGCAAGGGCGAATACGGCGGCAGCGACAAAGGGCTGATGAGCCTTGAAACCGGCAAAAAGGCGCTGGATTTTTTGATCAAAAACAGCGGTACAAGGCGTAATCTGGAGGTTGATTTCTTCGGCGGCGAGCCGTTGCTGAACTGGGAAGTCTGCAAGGAACTGGTACGCTACGGCAGAGAGCAGGAAAAGAAATACAACAAGCATTTCCGCTTTACCCTGACGACCAACGGCGTACTCGTTGACGACGAGGTGATTGACTTCTGCAACAAGGAAATGGGCAATGTCGTTCTTTCGCTTGACGGCAGGCAGGA
>CALGGQ010000333.1 GCA_937915775.1 uncultured Clostridia bacterium
CGTCATCACGAGCGACCTCAAGGTCATGGATTCCACGGCATTTTCGCTGTGTAAGGATAACGATATGCCGATTATCGTCTTTAATCTCAATAATCCCGATAATATTCTCGCCGTTGTCAAGGGTGAGAAAATCGGCACCACCGTCAAAAACTAACCTCATATAGATTCAGAAAAGGAGTAAATTTATGGAAACTTTATTTGCCAAAACGAAAGACAGAATGGAAAAATGCCTTGACTCGCTGGACAGAGATTTTCAGACCATCAGAGCCGGCAGAGCCAACCCGAAGATTTTAAATAACATCACCGTTGAATACTACGGCACGCCGACACCGCTTAACCAGCTCGCCGGTATCTCCGTTCCGGAGCCGAGACTGCTGACCATTCAGCCGTACGACGCATCTATTTTAAGAGATATCGAAAAGGCAATTAACAAGGCGGATATCGGCATCAATCCCCAAAACGACGGCAAGGTGATTCGTCTGACCTTCCCGCAGCTGACCGAGGAGCACAGAAAGACGCTGGTGAAGGACGTTGCCAAGCGCAGCGAGGAAGCCAAGGTGGCGATCCGTAACGTGCGCCGCGACTCGATGGATGACCTCAAGAAGATGAAGAAGAATAACGAAATCACTGAGGACGACCAGAAGGACGGCGAAAAGAAGCTGCAGGATATTACCGATAAGTATATCAAGCAGGTTGACGAAATGGCAAAGAAAAAGGAAGACGAGGTTCTCTCTATCTGACTTTAGGACGGTTTACGGGCGATGGTTTCATCGCCCTTAAACTCTATTTATAAGGAGCAGCGTATGGCACTTTTTTCTAAAAAAGAGAAAGAAAAGCAGGCGGAGCATTTTGAGGTGCTGCCCAATCATCTCGGCATTATTATGGACGGTAACGGCAGATGGGCAAAAAAGCGCGGTCTGCCGCGTACCGCCGGACATAAGGTCGGCGCAGAGGTGTTCAGAAGCATTTGCCAGGAATGCGCCAACCTCGGCATCAAGTATGTAACGTTTTATGCCTTCTCCACGGAAAACTGGAAGCGCCCGCAGTCCGAAGTGGACGCCATTATGGATTTGTTTAAGGACTATCTGCTGGAAGCGAAGCGCGATTTCGTCAAGGCAGGGGATAACAAGATTATCTTCATAGGCGAACGCGAGGGCATTCGGCAGGATTTGGTAGACCTGATGGACGAGGCAGAGCGCGACACGGCGGATCATAACGCCACGACGGTTTACCTCGCTATCAATTACGGCGGCAGGCAGGAGATTGCCGCAGCCGTTAATAAGCTGATAGCGCAGGGCAAGACAAAGATTACCGAAGAGGATATCTCTGCCAACCTTTACACCGTGCCCGAATGCGATATGATTATCCGTCCGTCCGGTGAGGAGCGGCTTTCTAACTTCCTGCTGTGGCAGGCGGCTTACAGTGAATTCTGGTACAGCGATGTGCTCTGGCCGGATTTCACCGTGAAGGACTTATACGAGGCGCTGCACGAATTTGAAAAGCGCAACAGACGCTTCGGCGCATAGAAAAACAAGTTAAGGAGATTCATTCATTATGAAAAAGCGACTGATTACCGCAGCGGCGCTGTTTGTGCTGCTCGGTGTTGTCATCTGGCAGATTTATACCCCTGTTTTCATTGCCGTGATTGCGGCGTTTTCCGCGCTGGCAGCCAATGAGATTATGAAGTGCGCCAAAATCAGCAACAAATTTCTGCTGATTGTCGGCACCATTATTGCCGCTATTATCCCGCTGCTGTCCTGCGCCAGCACGATGGAACCGCTTATCAGCACGGATGTTTGGTTCAAGGTGATTAACTTCATCCCGCGTTCTGTCATCATCACGGCGGTGCTGCTCAGTTATATGCTGGCAATGCTGAAAGGGTACTCTCATACCAAATTTGAGGATGTGGCGATTGCGGCGATTGCCAGCCTGGCAGTACCGTATGCGTTTTCGCTGTTTGGCGTGATGCGTGATCTGCTCGGCTATCAGACGCAGTTCGGCATTTACCTTGTCTTTTATGGCTTGATTGCCGCACTCGGTACGGATTCGGGCGCGCAGCTCGGCGGTATGGCGTTCGGCAAAACGAAGATGGCGCCGAATATCTCTCCGAAAAAGACGGTGGAGGGCGCAGCCTGCGGTATTGTGTTCGGCTTTATTTTAAACGGCGTGGCGCTGACGCTGTATAACAAGCTCGGCATTGTCCCGATTCCGAAAAACCAAGCAGCGATCCTGCTGATTGCTTCACCGTTTATCCAGTTTATGGGGATGATGGGCGACCTCAGCGCCTCTGTGCTCAAGCGTAATTTCGACGTCAAGGATTTCGGCTGGATTTTCCCCGGTCACGGCGGTGTGATGGATCGCTTCGATTCCTCCCTGTTTACCATTCCGCTGACCTATTGCCTCGCTGTTTTCTTTCTTTAATGGGTGACTGATATGACAAAAAATATTTCTCTGTTAGGCTCTACCGGCTCTATCGGTACGCAGTCGCTGGACGTATGCCGTATGCACGGCTACGGCGTCAAGTGCCTCACTGCTTCCACGCGTGTGGACGTGATGGAGCAGCAGGTGCGCGAATTCCGCCCCGACCTCGTCTGTATGATGAACGAGGACGCCGCCAAAGAGCTTAAAGTGCGTATCGCTGATACCGCTACAAAGGTTGTCAGCGGTATGGAGGGCTTAATCGAATGTGCGACCTATGACGGCGCCGATACCGTGCTCAATTCCGTGGTCGGTATGGTCGGTTTGCAGCCGACGCTGGAAGCGATTAAGGCGAAGAAAACCATCGCCCTTGCCAATAAGGAAACGCTGGTGGCGGGCGGTCATCTCGTGATGAATTTCGCCAAGGAAAACGGCGTTGCTATTCTGCCGGTGGACAGCGAGCACTCTGCCATCTTCCAATCGCTGCAGGGTAGTCCGCGCAAGGAAGCAGTTAAAAAGATTATTTTAACCGCGTCCGGCGGTCCGTTTTTCGGCAAAAAGCTTGAAGAACTCGAAAATGTGACGGCAGCTGATGCGCTTAAGCATCCCAACTGGGATATGGGCGCCAAAATTACCATCGACTCCGCTACGATGATGAATAAGGGCTTAGAGTTTATCGAAGCTAAATGGCTCTTTGATATGCCGAATGAGGATATCGAAATCGTGGTGCACAGAGAGTCCGTGCTGCATTCTGCTATCGTGTATCAGGATAATTCCATGATAGCGCAGCTCGGCGTACCCGATATGCGTATTCCGATTCAGTATGCGCTTACCTACCCCGAGCGCGAGCCGAGCCCCGTGAAGCCGCTGAGCCTTGCGGATTACGGCAGGCTGGCCTTCTTTGAGCCGGATTACGATACCTTCAAATGTATCAATGTATGCAAAAATGCGATTGCCCTCGGCGGTCTGCATCCGGCGGCTGCCAACGGCGCCAATGAGGAAAGCGTTAAATTATTCCTCGCCGGTAAAATTAAATTTACCGATATTGCATATCTTAATGAGGAGGCAATGAAAAATGCCTCCGATAAAAAAGATTTTACGCTGCAGGACGTGCTGGAAGCAGACCGTGCAGCGAGAGATTATGTTCTGGAGACGGTTAAGTGTTAGCAATCTGGCAAAAGGTTTATCCCATATTGATAGCCATTCTCTTTTTTGAAGTGATTATTATCATTCACGAGGGCGGTCATTTTGTGGCGGCTCGACTGATGAAAATCAAGGTGAATGAGTTTTCCATCGGTATGGGACCGAAAATATTTCAATTTACAAAGGGCGATACCACCTATTCGCTGCGCTGGATTCTGTTCGGCGGCTACTGCGCGATGGAGGGCGAGAGCGAGGAGAGCGACGATGAGGGCTCGTTCTCCAAAAAATCCGTACCCGCGCGAATTTTCGTCGTTGTTGCCGGTGCGACAATGAATCTGCTGCTCGGTTTCATTATTGTGGCAATTATCGTCGGCTCACAGAGCTTGGTGGGCACGACGGCGATTGCGAAGTTCGATGAGCAGGCTGTCAGCAATGCGCAGCTGCAGGCTGGCGATGTGATTAAATCCATTGACGGGATGCGTGTTTTCAGCCCGAGCGATGTTTCAACGGGATTAACGAGAAGCGCTGACGATACGATTGAGATGGTCATTCAGCGTGACGGAAAGGAGCAGACGCTCGACGTTACTTTCGCGATGGAGGAATATGAGGGCAAGGAATACATTCGCATGGATTTCTGGCTGCTCGGCGTTCCGAAAACATTTTTCAATGTCCTGAAAAATACAGCGACCGAATGGGTGTCTTACGCGCGTATGGTGTTTCTGTCCGTTCACGATATCATCGTCGGGCGGTACGGGCTGCGCGATCTGAGCGGCCCTGTCGGCGCAGTCAGCGTCATTTCCACCGCTGTCAAGACAAACTATTCCGCCATGCTGCGTATTATGGCGCTCTTAACCATTAACGTCGGTCTGTTTAATTTATTCCCGATTCCGGCGCTGGACGGCTGGCGGCTGTTCCTGCTGCTGTTTGAGGGTATCTTCAGACGTAAGCTGCCCGATAAATGGGAATGGGCGATTAACGGCGTCGGTCTGGTGCTGCTGCTCGGACTGATGGTGATTATCACATTTTCAGACGTAACCAAACTGTTTTAAATGGGGAAAGCAATGAACAAGAATACAAAGAAAATCAAACTCGGTAATACTTGGCTCGGCGGTGATGCACCGGTTCTGGTGCAGAGTATGCTCAATGTGCCGGCGAGCGATATAGAAGGCTCTGTGAAGCAGGCGAAAAGGCTGGAGGAGGCAGGCTGTCAGGTGATACGCTTTGCTGTTCCGAACGAGGAGGCGCTTGCCTTGATTGAGCCGATAAAAAACGCTGTCAGCGTTCCGCTGGTAGCGGACATTCATTTTGACTATAAGCTCGCGATAGGTGCTGCCGAACGTGGGATAGATAAAATCCGCATTAACCCCGGCAATATCGGCTCAGAGGACAGAGTAAAAGCCGTTGCCGATATTTGCAGGCGAAAAGGGCTGCCGATTCGTATCGGTGTGAATTCGGGCTCGCTGGAAAAGGAAATCCTTGCCAAATACGGCTCGCCGACGCCGCAGGCAATGGTGGAGTCCGCACTTTATCACGCATCACTTCTGGAAAAATTTGATTTTGATGACATAGTGATTTCCATTAAATCCTCCGATGTCAACACCATGATTGCCTGCTATGAGCTGGCGTCGCAGCAGTGTAACTATCCGCTGCATCTCGGTGTGACGGAAGCGGGTACCAAGCGAATGGGAATTATCAAATCCGCCGTTGGTATTGGCTCGCTGCTCGTGCGCGGTATAGGCGATACCATTCGCGTCAGCCTGACGGATGACCCGGTTGAAGAGGTCTATGCCGCCTTTGATATTCTCAAGGCAATCGGGCTGAAAACGGATTGCCCGTATCTCATCTCCTGCCCGACCTGCGGCAGAACGAAGATTGACTTGGTCGGTCTGGCGCAGCAGGTGGAGGAACGCCTGCGCGACTGCAAAAAGCCGATCAAGGTTGCCGTAATGGGCTGTATCGTCAACGGACCCGGCGAAGCAAGAGAAGCGGATATCGGCATCGCCGGCGGCGACGGCTGCGGCTTGCTGTTCAAGAAGGGCGAAATTTTAAGAAAAGTGGATGAAAAGGACCTTCTTGAAGAATTGATGAAAGAGGTAGACAAACTTTAATGGCACAGTTTTTTGACATTTTTTCAGGCTATGTCGGACCAGAGTGTGACAAGCTCGGCTTCTGCAGCGTCACCCAGTTTCAGGTACATAAGGCTGACAGAAGCTTAACGCTTGGTCTCAGCGGCGAAGAAGTGGTTGACTATGCGGTGATTGACAGAGCGCAGAAGGCAATCTGCGCGGCGCTGTCTCTTGGGCAATGCACCATAAAAATGCACTATCCGAAAAGCCTGTTTGATATAGAGAATATTGAAAAAATTCTTTCTCCAATGAAGGGAACACACCCTGTCGTCAACGGCTTTTTTGACGGTGCCGATGCGGAACTGGAGGACGGCATATTAACCGTCTGTCTGAAAAAGGGCGGCAAGGAGCTGCTGGAAAACCAGAATGTAGGCGCCGATGTTTCACGGCTGATTTATGACACCTTCGGTATTGACGTGGATGTTGCCTTTATGGAGGTACAGACCTTTGATATTGAAAAGGCGGTGCGCGAAGCCGCTGAAGAAAAGCTGAAGGAGCAAAAGCGACTGGAGGAGGAAAAGAAGCGTCAGCAGGAGGAAGCGGAGAAAAACGCCGTGCATACCCTCTGGGGCAACACCCCGCTTTATGCCGATACGCGCAAAACAATCCTCGGCAGAGGCGTACGCGAAATGCCGAAGCCAATGGCTGACGTGGCGCCGGACGACGGCTTTATCACCGTCTGGGGCGATGTTTTTAAATGTGAAGCAAAGGACACCAAGCGCGGCGAATCCAAATCCTTTGCGTTTGATATTACCGATTATACCTCGTCAGTTTCCTGCCGTATTTTTGACAGAAAGACGACAGTGGAACCTCTGATTGAGGCTATCAAGCCCGGCACTACTGTTATCGTTTCGGGCGGTTATCAGTTTGACCAGTATGCCAACCAGTTTGTGCTGCGCCCGAATACGATTGAAACCGTCAGAAAAGAGGAAAAGATGGATACCGCTCCCGAAAAGCGAGTGGAACTGCATCTGCATACCTCGTTTTCAGAAATGGACGGTATTACGGCGCCGAAGCAGCTCATTGCGCGTGCTGCCAAGTGGGGACATAAAGCAATTGCCGTGACGGACCACGGTATCGTGCAGGCGCTGCCGGAAGCCTATGCTGCGGCAAAGGCAAACGGCATTAAACTGATTCTCGGTATGGAGGGTTACCTCGTTGACGATGAGAAGTACCCCGATTTTATGCAGCAGAAGAAAAAGGATTTTCAGCGCCATCATATTATCCTGCTGGTGAAGGAGGATAATTCGCTTGATAAATCCGTGCCGCCCGAGGAGCGCAAATACGGGCGTAAAAATCTGTACGAGATGATTTCGCACTCCAATGTAAAAACCTTTAAGGCGCGTCCGCTGATTCCGAAGTCACTGCTTGCCAAAAAGCGTGACGGGCTGATTATCGGCTCAGCTTGTGAGCAGGGTGAACTGATTCAGGCAATTTTGCACGGCGAGCCGCAGGAAAAGATTGAGCAGCTTGCCGAATTCTATGATTATATCGAAATCCAGCCGAACGGCAATAACGCCTTTATGATTCGATCCGAGCGTGATATCCACGCGGGTATCAACAGCGAGGAGGATTTGACGGATATCAACCGCCGCCTTGTTGCGATTGCGGACAAGCTCGGCAAGCCGGTTGTTGCGACGGGCGACGTGCATTTTCTGGATGAAAAGGATGCGCGCTTCCGTGCCATCATTATGGCGGCGCAGGGCTTTACCGATGCGGATAACCAGGCGCCGCTGTATTTCAAGACAACCGATGAAATGCTGCAGGATTTTGCCTGGGCAGGGGAGAGAGCTAAGGAATTTGTTATCGATAATCCAAATAAGATTGCCGATATGATTCAGGATAATATTCCGCCGATTCCGCCCGGCACCTATCAGCCGCATATTGACGGCGCAGATAAGGAGCTGACGGATAAGTGCTGGAGCATGGCGAAAGAGCTCTACGGCGACCCGGTGCCGGAATACGTTGCAAACCGTCTGACGCGTGAGCTTGATTCTATCATTTCTCACGGTTTCGGCGTGCTTTATGTTATCGCCAAGCGACTGGTTGAGGAGAGCGAGCGAAATGGCTACCTCGTTGGTTCTCGTGGCTCTGTCGGCTCCTCGCTGGCGGCGCATTTCGGCGGTATCTCCGAGGTTAACCCGCTTGCACCGCACTATTACTGCAAAAAGTGTAAGCACAGCGAATTCTTCCTGCATGGGGAATACGGCTCGGGCTTTGACCTGCCTCCGAAAAACTGTCCTGTCTGCGGCGATCCGATGAAGCGCGACGGTCACGAAATCCCGTTTGAAACGTTCCTCGGCTTTGATGGCGATAAGGACCCTGATATTGACCTTAATTTCTCCGGCGAGGTGCAGAGCAAAATTCATCGTTTCACCGAACAGCTCTTCGGTAAGGAATATGTGTTTAAAGCCGGAACGATGGCAACCGTCGCCGATAAAACGGCGTACGGCTATGTGCGTAAGTATCTGGAAGAACGCGATTTGCTGGCGGTAACACCGAAGGCGGAAATTGACCGGCTGACCATCGGCTGCACAGGCATCAAGCGTACCACCGGTCAGCATCCGGGCGGCATGGTCGTTGTGCCGGATGAGTACACGGTAGAAGATTTTACCCCGATTCAGTATCCGTCCAACGATGAGAAAAAGGGCACGTATACCACGCACTTTGATTTTAAAAACTCGCTTCACGATACGCTGCTGAAGCTCGATGAGCTCGGTCATGATAATCCGACGATTTATAAGCATCTTGAGGATTTGACGGGCATTCCCGTGATGGATGTTGACCTGTCCGACCCGCAGCTTTATAAGCTGATAACTTCTACTGAGCCTATCGGCGTCAGCCCGGAGGATATCGACTGCCCGACCGGAACGCTTGCCATACCTGAAATGGGTACGCCGTTCGTTATCGGGATGCTCGTTGACGCACAGCCGAAAACCTTCTCCGATTTGCTGCAGATTTCCGGTCTGTCGCACGGTACGGACGTATGGCTTGGCAACGCACAGGACCTGATTAATAACGGCACCTGTACGATTTCCAATGTAATCGGCTGCCGCGATGATATTATGACGCATCTGATTCACGTGGCGGAGGCATATGAGCAGCGCACGGGTAAGCCGTCGCCGCTTGAAAAAATTGAGTGCTTCCAGATTATGGAATACACCCGTAAGGGTAAAGCGCCGAAGCAGCTGCCGCCCTATGAGGAACGAATGAAGGAAATCGGCGTGGAGGTCCGGACCGGCGTCGAGGTCGGAAAGGATGTCA
>CALGGQ010000334.1 GCA_937915775.1 uncultured Clostridia bacterium
CAAAATCGGCAGCAGCTTTTTTGCCGCCTCGGCCTGCGCCGGGGCGTTCACGCGGCGGACGGTCTCGCGGTGGAGCGTATGCGCCGCCGTAATGCCGGAGAGCGCCAGAAACGTGCGCATCATGAGCTCATACACGCCGTCGCCGATGAAAGCGAGATTCAGCGGGCTTAATTGCTTCGGGTTAATCTCTTTCTCAACAAATCTCATTAGGGTATATACTCAAATTCAATATCGTAGAGCGAAACGATATCGCCCTCCTGAATGCCCCTTTCCTTCAGCGCGTCAAACACGCCGCTCTTTTCCAGCACGCGCTGCATATACTGCAGCGCCTCATAGTCCTCCACATCAATGCCCTTGAGCACCTTGGGGAACCAATCCGCTTCGACGATATAATAATTGCCGTCCTCCACGGTAATCTTAAATCCGTTGCTGTTTTTGATAATCGCTTCCGCCGGAATCTCCTCGACCTCGTATTCCTTGATGGGCGGCAGCTCGCGCAGCTTGTTCCAGACGACGTTCATCAGCTCCTTCGTGCCCTCTAAAATCGGGGCACAGATGGAGTAATACTCATAGCCCTTGGCTTCCACATATGCCTTAAATTCCTCAATCTGCTCCGGCTCCGCCATATCAATCTTGTTACCGGCAACAATCATCGGGCGCTGCGCCAGCTCGGGATTGAACTTGACGAGCTCCTCATTGATTTTTTCAAAATCATCCTTCGGATCGCGTCCCTCATGGCCGCTGACATCAACGATATGAATCAACAGCCGGCAGCGCTCCACATGGCGCAAAAACTGATGCCCTAAGCCGATACCGTCGCTCGCACCCTCAATTAAACCGGGGATATCCGCAATGACAAAGCTGTTCCCCTCGCCCATCGAAACAACGCCGAGATTCGGCACCAAGGTGGTGAAATGGTAATCGGCAATCTTCGGCTTCGCCTGTGACACGACGGAAATCAAACTGGATTTGCCGACGGAGGGATAGCCGACCAAGCCGACATCCGCGAGCAGCTTCAGCTCCAGGCTGACCGTCCATTCCTCGCCGGGCATACCCGGCTTCGCAAAACGGGGTACCTGCCGCGTCGGCGTGGCAAAATGGGGATTACCCCAGCCGCCCTTGCCGCCCCTGGCTGCAATGAAGCGCTCCGTTTTGCTCATATCCGCCATCACGGCGCCGCTCTCCGCCTCGCGAATCAGCGTGCCGCGCGGAATACGGATTTCCAAATCCTGTCCCTTTTTGCCGTTGCAGCGGCTGCCCTTGCCGGGCTCGCCGTTTTGCGCCTTATATTTTCTCTTGTAGCGGAAATCGGCAAGCGTTGCCAGATTATCGTCTACGACGAATACAATATCGCCGCCTTTGCCGCCGTCGCCGCCGTCCGGTCCGCCGGAGGCAACGTATTTTTCACGGTGAAACGCCACGGCGCCGTCGCCGCCGTCACCCGCTTTTATCTGAATTTTTGCAATATCAACAAACATAACTAACCTCTTTTAACGGTCTGAATGGCTTGGAACATACTCGGTAGCAGCATCAGGGTACCCCACAGCGTTATCACCACCACGGTAACGGGAAAGAAAACGCCCGCTGCTATCTTTACCGCTTTCGGCAGGCTGCCGCCCTTGCCAAATTGCAGCCCCGCACGGACAAAGCCGGTATAATTCCCCGCTGTAACAACGGCTGCCGCCAAAGCAATCAGCGCCCGCTGCCACAGGACAAGGCTAACGGTTCCTTTGCCGTTCAGTGCTGTTACCAGTAAAAACGACAGCACGGCGCCGCCTGCGAGCAGCAGCAACGTGAGCCATACATAGTTTTTCGCGTTCTTTTTATCCATACCAGTAGCGTACCACAACGAGAGCGCATTTGCAAGCAAAAAGTAACGGAGAGCCGAAGCTCTCCGTTATTATCCTATTATGATAATTCTACAAATTTGATGCCGCGCTTTTTGGCAAAGGTCTCCGCCGTGGAGCCCTTCGGGGCTTTGATGGTGAATTGATAAACCTTCTTATATTTATCGGTTTTGCTGTTGTACTGATAATTATAGGGGAAGGCGTTGGCATTAATGGAAACCTTCTTGCCCTTAATGGTCACCGTTTTGAGCGCATCATTATCGCCAAAGGCATAGCCCTTGATTTTGGTCACGCTCGCCGGAATTGTAACGCTCTTCAGCTTCGGATTGTAATAAAATGCTTCATTTTCAATACTCGTCAGGGTGGACGGCAGCTTGACGGAGGTCAGATTCGAGAAGGAAAAGGTGCCCTGTTTGATTTTCTTGAGCTTGGTTTTGGATAAATCCACCTTCGAAAGATTACTGCAGGTCTGGTAGGCGCCGTAACCGAGGGCGGTTACGCTCTTCGGTAGGGTAACGGATTTCAGCCCTGTCTCGCGGAAGCTCCAGTCGCCGATGCTTTTTACCGTAGCGGGTACGGTTGCCGTCGCCAGTTTTGTGCAAGCATAAAAAGCGCCGTTGCCTATCGTCTTAACGCCCTTTGGAATGGTGACGGATTTCAGGGAAGCATATGCAAACGCGCCCTCACCGATGGCGGTAACGTCCTTCCAAATCTCGTATGAGGAGCCGCTCTTCTTTGCCGGATATTTATAAATCTTCGTATAATCCTTGCTGTAAAGCACGTCCTTCCAGGAGGCAAAGTAAGCGTTATCCTTGCTGACGGTGATTTTTTTCAGCATTGTCGTGTCGGAAATCGCGTCGCCCTTATACTTCTTTAAGCCGCTGCCGATATTGATGGTTTCAATATTCGTTTCTCTGAAAGCGTTGGGCTCTAACGTTTTAACACTGTCGGACAGGGTAACCGTCTGCAGCTTGCTCTCCTCCGAATAAGAGGTGAACGCGCCCGTAGCAATCGTCTCTACGGTTGACGGAGTGGTAAAGCTCTTGTCGCTCTTACCCATCGGGTACTGGATAAGTTTCGTCTGAGCCTTGTCATACAGCACGCCGTCTTTTGCGGCATAGAAATTGTTTTTCTTATTCACCGTAAAGGCAGTCAGGTTGCCGGCGCCGTTAAAGAAGCCGTCCTTAATGCTGGCAACGCCGGAGCCGAGGCTGATGGTCTTCACGCTCCAGATCCAGCTATAACCGTAATCCTCCGTACCGATGGAAATAACGGAATTCGGAAATACAATCTTCTTCGCTTTCTCCACGCTGATGCTCGACACCGTCGTCACGGGATAGCCCTTTATTTTGGCAGGAATAGACATCGTTGCCGTCGGGTTTTCCTCCTCAACGGCGTAAGCTTCCTGCACAAAAACCTCTTTGTTGACAATCTGATAGTAATAGTAGTAACCGTCCTTTTTGTAGGTGTAGAACTTACCGTCGCCGGCAAAGGCACTGAAGGATACACCGAGGACAGTGCTGCTCAGCATCAGCAGCGCGAGCAGCAGAGAAATTGTTTTGCGTATGGTTTTCATTTTCATCTCTCCTTTGGAATTTGCTTTTATGGTCATCCGATGCTACTGAAATCAGTATCATTGGTTGGCTATACTGAGATAGTAATCAATTGCCTCTTGGTACTCCGCGGGTAAAGCGAGGTCGGGCGTTTCGGTTAAACGGTACGCCAGCTTGTCCGTTGAGGCGTTCACGGTATCCACTGTTTTCACGAGCGCTTTAAGTTCCTTGATGCAGAACAGTGCGCTGTCATAATCCTCCCGTTCAATATACAGGTTAATCGTTTTCAACAGCATCGTGCAGTAATCGGCATACTCCTCAGTAAAGTAGCGCGCGTTTTCAATCGCCTTCTTCTTGTACTGAATCGTCTTTTCGATATCGCCGTCCGCATAGTAACCAAATGCCAGCGTGCTGTAGGCATTGCTGATGTATTTGTCGTTTTTCAAAATCGTTTCGGCGCATTCTTTTTTCAGGTAAAGCGCATCCGTCTCCTGCAAGAGTTCCACTTGCGCCATCGTGTGATAGCGACAGAGCTTCACGGCGCGCTCCGGTTGGGACAGAAGGTACATTACCTGCGGCGCGGACAGCAAAACACAGACGCAACAGACCGCGGCAAGCGCCGCCGTTGCGGCTGCCGCAGCGCTCTTTTTGAACGAAATTTCCTTGAAGCTCGTTTCGCGGTAGGCACAAAGCTGCAGTAAAAACACAATACTCAGAAACTGCAAATCGAAATCCAGCATACAGTGGGCGAGAATCACAAAAACCACCAGCCGATTGGTGTTATCCGGCGCCTTACTCAGCAGCGCCCGCACGGCGCAGACAATACACAGCACCGCAGGAATCCAACCGATATCCAGCAGTAGCTGCAACAACTCATTGTGCACAAACTGGTTGGAATAGACGCCGGTCTGGAAGCTGCCCTGCGCAAAATAATAGCCCATATAGCCAAGCCCGAAGGGGTGCTTTGCAATGACGCGCAGCGCGTCCTTAAAATACAGCAGCCGCCCGAGCAGGGTGCCGGAATCCGCCGAAATAGCAAGAAATCTGCCGATGGCACCGTGCCTGCCTGTGACGGCAAAATAGACGATGCCGACCGCCGCCGCCAGCACAAAGCCGGCACTGACGATAATCTTTGCCTTTTTGTTCTTTGCCGTGAACACCAGACCGAGCACGGCAAGAATCAGCATGATAAAGGACGTACGGCTGCCGCTGAGGAACACACCGAAAATCAAAATCACATCTATCACTGCGTGCTGCCAGTGAAACGACTCGCGCGAGGATACAATGATAATGCCCGCAATCAGAAACAGCGCAAACGTATTCGGATACTGGAAAAAGCCGCCGATACGTCCGCTGACGGAAAACAGCGCCTCCCCTTTTCCGAGCCACGTCATCAGGGCGGACACCACCGTCATCATCACGCCGGAAAGCGGCACATACAGCAGGCAGCGGCTGCGCTGCTCCGCTTTTGTCGTTCCCAGATACAGCCAGAACAGCGGCAGCGGCAGGAATTTAGCAAAGCCGAGCAGGCTGTAGTATTTATCAACGCCCCAGAGCACCGTGACAAGATACCCGAGGCTGACTGCCAGCACCGCTATCGCTTCCACAGAAACGGGAATATTCAGTTTGCCGGTTTGGAACACCTTAACCGCTGTCAGAACTAGCAGGACGACACTGCAAAGTGCGCCGGCAGGCTCGTGAAACAGCCCGACGACAAACGTGCCGACGAACAAAAACCAGAACAGCGGTAAATTTATATCCGTAACATATTTCTTTATCTTTTCCATAGGTATATTATATCACTATCATATTACCTTTGCAAAGTGATTTGTCAAACTAAGTGCAACACTTAGTAAGTTCAAAGTCCCATAAAGACT
>CALGGQ010000335.1 GCA_937915775.1 uncultured Clostridia bacterium
CTCCTACCTGCGCTTTGATGAGAATGCCGTTATCAACGAAACAGGTAACTGGCATTTTTATTTGCAGGGCTACAGTGAGGAGGAGCTGGAGGCGCTGAAAAGCGACAAACGTATCGCATTTATCGGCATTGAGGGCACCGTCAACAAGGGTGCTGACGGCGTCAAGCTGCCCGGAGCGGAAAGCGAACGGCTGGGCACCGGCTTTATTTACCGCGGTGACAGCGTGTGGCTGGCAAACACAAAGGTTTTTCACGACATCACCGGCGAATTCCCCCAAACGCCGCATGAGCTGCTGGTGCGCCGTCAGTACATTGAAAAAAACAGCCTTAACTGGCAGGTGGGCGACGATATCACCATCACCACCGGCTGCCGTATGCTCGGCGGGGATATGCTGCACTTTCCGATTTCCGGCGCATTTCAGTACAGCGAGAGCTTTGAAGCGGACGGCGACCGGACTTTCCGTCTGGTCGGTATCATCAATGACGACTGCTCCGATGAGGAGCTGGGCGATATGTACAGTTATATGACAGACGATGACGGCGACGCCTACGTCACGCTGAAAAGGGTTACGCCATTTTCGATGCTGACCATCAGCAATATAGCAACCGCCTACGGCTACAACGTGTACGAGCACGATTTGAAAAAAGCCAAGCAGATTTACCTGAATGACAGCCTGCTGGCAACGCACCTCTGCGGTGATGTTACAAGCGAAATGATGACCCTTGTGCTGCCGATGCTGCTGATTGTTTTGGTTATCATTATCCTTGCGTCAACGGCATTGATTTATAACGTATTCGGGATGTCGCTCAATGAGCGCGTGCGGTATCTCGGAATGCTCTCCTCCGTCGGCGCAACGGCAAAGCAACGCAAGCAATCGGTCTATTTTGAGGGATTTTTGCTCGGTGCCGTGGGTATTCCGTGCGGTCTGCTGGGCGGTATCGGGATAGCGGCAGCGCTTGCCAAGGCGGCAGGCAGGCTGGGCGGCTTCCTTGCCGATACACGCTTTGAAAATACGAAAATAGAGCTTGTGATTTCTCCGTGGAGCATTATCATCATTATCGCTATCAGCGCGCTGATTCTCTTCCTTTCCTCCCGCAGCCCTGCCAAAAAGGCAGCGGCGATTACCCCGATTGACGCCGTTCGCACGTCAGGTGACGCCAAGCTATCGGCACGCAAGCTGAAATCCTCCAGGCTGATACGCAAAATCTTTGGCTATGAGGGTGAGTTGGCAAACAAGAATTTAAAACGCAACGGCAGGCGCGGCAGGCTGATTATCGCCTCCATTGCCATCAGCGTAGTGCTGTTTATTTCCGTCAATTACTTCTGTTATATCTTTGGCGAAACAAAGGCGTATAACGAGGAACGTCCGTACCAGGTAGAGGTTGACTTCGGCGACAGCAGTCAATATGAGGCATTCTGCGCACAGCTGCTGGCGATGGAGGACGTGAAACGCGTGTACAGCGTTGAGGAGTGGTTCTTCGGCTACGATTCCCGCCTGCCGGTTCAGGAGGTGTATTCGCAGGAGGAGTGGGAGTCCTATGATATTTTCGGATTATGGGACGGCGACCCGGCGATTGCGTACCACGGCAACACCACCCCGAAGTACAGTCATCTCTGGGAGGGCGTTCAGCTGTATATTCACTTTATTGAGGACGCCGATTTTAACCGTCTGTGCGAGGAAAACGGACTAAACCCGCAGGATTATTATCTGCCGGTCAACACGATGAACAGCACTAAAAAAGCCCTCCTGCTCAACAATGTTCAGCTGGAGGAGGGCGAGGACGATGTGTTCACCGACGGCATCATCGGCGAAACGGTTGTCCCTATTTATTGGGACCCTGTTTTAGAAAGCTATAATGAGGAAACGAAGGAATATGAGCTCTCCCGTCTGTACAACAAAGAGCAGTTTATGGCGGCATACCCTGACGAGGATGCGGACGAATATTTTAGTGGGTATGAAATTGGCGGAATGGTAAAATACGATAAGGATAATTACGTGTTTCAGCTATGCCACAAGCGCACCATCTCGTGCTTTGTGCCGCTGAGTATGTCGCAGCCGTTTTGTACGGAGGCGATTGACGGAGACGAGGGTCCGCTCGGCGTTTTCATCGGTGTGGAATGCGACAACCACCGTGAAGTAACTGAGCAAATCAACCGTATTTTTGACAACGCAGATGAGGATGTTGCAGGCTCGCAGGCATGGGATGTGGAGTATTATGCGGAGCAGTCACGGATGGTTGTTTTAACGCTGCAAATCTTTTTATATGCCTTCTTAATCCTTATCACACTGATAACGCTTGCCAACATTGTCAATTCCATTTCTACCAGCTTAATGCTGCGCCAAAAGGAGTTTGCGATGCTGCGCTCTGTTGGCGTCACGCCAAAGGGCTTTCGTAAGATGATTGTGCTGGAATGTCTGTTGTACGGTGTCAAGGCGCTGCTGCCTGCCCTTCCAATCAGTGTTGGCATTTCGCTCATCATCAACCGCATTGTCGGTGACGGCGCACTCCCCTATTCACCGAATATATTACTGTATATCCTGGTAATCCTTGCCGTATTTGCGCTGGTGGGCGTCACGATGCTGTACGGCATCCGCAAGGCAAAGGACGAAACGATTATTGAGGCGCTGAAAGAGGATATTATTTAAAGTGACAAAATTGTTATGATAAATTCACCCAAATGTAAGGATAAAACAGTATTCTTGTGTCATCGAAAGGAGATTTAACTATGAAAATTTTAGAAACCGTACATCTTTGCAAAACCTATGGCAGTGGTGACACAATGGTTAAGGCACTGGACGATGTGAGCTTTTCCGTTGAGCGCGGCGAATTTGTTGCCATCATCGGTCCCTCCGGCTCCGGCAAATCCACCTTAATGCACATTCTCGGCGGTGTGGACACGGCAACAAGCGGCAGCGTGATTATTGATAAAACCGATATCAGTACGCTTGATGAGACGGCGCTTGCCATCTTCCGCCGCAGACAAATCGGCTTGGTCTATCAGTTTTATAACCTCATTCCGATTTTAACCGTGGAGGAAAATTTAACCCTTCCCCTGCTGCTGGACGGCAGAAAGCCCGACAAGCGCCAGTTACAAAGCATCATTGAGCGCCTCGGCTTACAGGAACGCTTAACGCATCTGCCGTCCCAGCTTTCCGGCGGTCAGCAGCAGCGCGTTTCCATCGGGCGTGCGCTGATTAACAACCCTGCCCTGATGCTTGCCGACGAGCCGACGGGTAACCTTGACAGTGAAAACAGCAAGGAAATTATTTCCCTGCTGCGCCAGTTCAACCGCGACCTCGGTCAGACGGTGATTATGATTACGCACGATGAAAATATTGCCCTCTCTGCTGACCGTCTGATTGAAATCAAGGACGGCAAAATCGTGCGTGACGAGCGCAGACTGTAAAGGAGGGCGCAAAAAGTGAATATTGTACAAAAGCTGACGCTGCGGCACATCAAATCGCATCTGCGCCGCAGCGTGCTGACCGTCCTTGCCATCATCGTCTCCGTTGCGATGGTCACGGCGGTATTTACCAGCGCCGTTTCTTTTTTGAAATTTATGCAGGATTCCACCCAAGCGTATGACGGCAACTGGCACGTTCAGTTTACTTATGACGGTCAGCCAAAATTAGAGGCGTTTGAAAACAACAGCGACATAGCCGATTACTACGTCAGCGCGGAATACACGGAAATTTCCTGCAACGCTGCGTCTGACAGCTCAAGAGTACGCTGCGACCTTGACACTGTAGACCCCTCCGTTGTGGACATCCGCAACATCAACATCACGCAGGGCCGCTTTCCCGAAAAAGAGGGCGAGCTGCTGCTGAAAAAAGAATACATTGAGAATAATAAGCTCAACTGGAAGGTCGGCGACACGCTGACAATCCCGACAAGAATGGCTTATTCCGGCGAATTTACGGATAAAGAATATACCCTCGTCGGTATTGCCGAGGGAAACGTCAGCTATTTTGACCACTGCGGCGGCTGCCTGCTGAACACCGGCAGCTTTCCTAAAGAGATTGTGAGCTTTGTCACCGTCAGCTTTAAAGAGCTGAACAGCTCCGTTTATGAAAAGTCCTCTGCACTTTCCGAGGCAAGCGGTGCAGAAAGCTATAAAACCAACTATGACCTGCTGGCATTTTCGGGCGTTATGAAAAATAACGAGGTGCTGTATACCTTGGGTGCTTTTGTTGCGGTCATTCTTACCGTGATTATTATCGCCTCCGTAGTAATGATTTATGATTCGTTTGCCGTATCATATCAGGAGCGTGAACGCTATCTCGGTATGCTTGCCTCCGTCGGCGCAACAAAACGACAGAAGCGTTCTTCCATCTATTTTGAGGGCTTTCTGCTTGGCTTAATCGCCATACCGATTGGCATTGCCGCCGGCTTTATCGGCATGGCAATCACCTTTAAGAGTATTGAAGGAGTCTTTTTATCAACCGTTGCAATTCCCATAAAAAACACCTTAAGGGTTCATATTAATCCGTATATTATTCTTGGCTCGGTTTTCATCAGCGCACTGACCATTCTTATTTCCTGCTACATTCCTGCACGCCGTGCTTCCAAAACAACGCCGATTGCGGCAATCAAGGGCACAAACACCGTCAAGGTAAAAAAGGCAAAAAGCCTTAAGGTATCCAAGCTGACCAAAAAGCTGTACGGCTATGAGGGTGAGCTTGCCGTCAAGAACTTCAAGCGCAACGGCAGGCGTAGCAGGAATATCGTTTTCGCTCTCGTAATGAGCGTGGTGCTGTTTATGACGGTGACCAATTTTGCCGTAATGCTCGATATGTCCGTCACAAAACAGACGGGCGGCACAAGGGCGGATTTTACCGTTACTGTTTCTGAGGAAAACATGGACAAGGCGGAAGCCTATCTGAGCAGCGCCCGCATCAAGAGCTATACCGGCTATGCCAATGTAAGTGCAAAGCTGAAAAACAGAGAGTTGCTGACGGATATAGCACAGGAAAAGCTCGATAATGACACAGAAGAAGATATATTGCTCTTCTGCCTTGATAATGACAGCTTTGACAGATACCTGAAAAAGTTGGGTGAGGACCCGCAGGAATACCACGATAAAACAGCACCGAAAGCTGTCATATTTAACCAGATAATATATCTCGACAACAAAACGGAAGTGAAAGCGGACGCACTTGTTGATGCTGACGGAAAGGTATTACAGCTTGAACAAGCCACGTATGACAGCGAAAACGAGGAGCCGACAGTAATTAGCTATACCGTAACAGCCGGCACGGTTACGAAAACGGTATCGGGTGATTCAGTTTTCCTGCCGGAAAACTGGTGGGCACCGTCAGCCATACTGCCTGCGGACACCTTCTTCACACTGCTGCACGATGCAGATGACGGCTTTATCAGCTACGCCGTCTATGCCGACAACTACAAAACCGTTCTCACACAGACGGAGGATTATTTTGAGGAACAGGGCATCTGGTATTCCGTACAGGATAACGGGGCAAATCTGGAGTCGGTAAAGGCGCTGACCACCATTCTCAAGGTATTCATCTACGGTTTTATTTCACTGATTACCCTGATTGCGGTTATCAATATTATCAACTCCATTGCCAACTCAATGAACGAGCGCAAAACGGAATTTGCAATGCTCAAATCCGTCGGCGTCACGCCGAAGGGCTTTAAGAAGATGATTTATGTGGAAAGCCTGCGATACGGCATGAAGTCACTGTTGTGGTCAATCCCGATCAGTGCAGGACTGCATTACCTGATGTACTACGCACTTTCGGGCACAGAGGAAACGGTAATCCCCTTTACACCGAATTTGCAGTATTATACAGCTGCCATTCTCGCCGTATTCATCATCATCGTCCTGTCGCTGCTTTACAGCGCGGACAAAATCAAGGACGACAACATCATCGAGAATCTGAAGCAGGATTAAACAAAGCCCCCGAAGGAATTACCTTCGGGGGTTGATTAATAATTCATATCCACTCATCATAATTACAAATCAATTCGTGAACAGCAAACACACAAATTCAACGTTATTTCCTTGGCGCTTTTGCGTATTTCTTCCGTTATTATGTCTTTTTCCCTAATAGAATAATAAGCCTTTCTGCCGCCGTTTTGGTATCCTCCGCATCGCCGAAGGTGGTGAAGCGGAAGTAACCCTCGCCGTTTTCGCCAAAACCGACGCCCGGTGTGCCGACTACCTGTATCTTTTCAAGCAGATAATCGAAGAATTCCCAGCTCGTCATGCCATGCGGGCATTTACACCAGATGTACGGTGCGTTTTTGCCGCAGTACCACAAGCCAATTTGATCAAGCGCCTGCATGATGACGCGGGCGTTGTTTTTGTACACTTCAATGTTTTCCTTAATTTCACGCTGACCTTGCTCGGTAAATACCGCCGCTGCGCCCTTCTGCAGAATGTAAGAGACGCCGTTGCTTTTGGTGGTGCGGTTGCGCACCCACATATCGTTAAGGTTCATTCCCTTGCGTTCCAGCTCGTGCGGGATAACGGTGTAACCGAGACGGGTACCCGTAAAGCCTGCTGTTTTGGAAAGCGAGCAGATTTCAATAGCGCAGGTGCGCGCGCCGTCAATTTCAAAAATGCTGTGCGGCAGGGAAGGATCTTCGATAAAAGCTTCATAAGCAGCATCAAACAGAATGATGGATCCCTGCTGGTTAGCGCAGTCGACCCACTCCTTCAGGATTTCTCTGGAAAATACTGCACCTGTGGGGTTGTTGGGAGAACAGATATAGATCAGGTCTGCTGTCAGAGTTCTGTCCGGATGCGGAACAAACCCGCAGCTTCGGTCTGCCGGCAAATGCAGGATCTCCCGGCCGAACATGACATTGACATCCACATAGGCAGGGTATGCCGGCTCCAGGATCAGCACATTGTTCGCAGACGAAAAAAGATCTGTGATATCGCCCAGCTCATCGCTGGCTCCGCTGGAAACAAAGACTTCCCCCGCATCCAGAGAGATTCCCCGGTTTTGATAA
>CALGGQ010000336.1 GCA_937915775.1 uncultured Clostridia bacterium
TTCGATTCCTTTGAGGTCATTCTTCTGGCAGTCATGCTGGGGAGATTATTATACTGTTTCCATCTCATTTCCTTTCAATATTGTAGTATCAAAGTGCATCGTATGGTTGGGTGCGACCGTGAAATGCAAATATTAATTTTGCTGGTTTTGATTGAGAATAGCTGTTTCATATTTTTGTGATGAAATGTCTTTCTATTCAATCAATCATGATGCTTGATGGTGTTGTTGATGGCTTTTTCTTGTTACATCATATTGATGGGTATCAAGGTTGTTGGTTCCGGTTTTCTGCTTTTCAGTTTATCAAACTTACTGCTAAATGTGCCATCATTCCACGCGTTAGTTCTTGTTCTGGATACAATGAATATTTTGAAAAAGTATTTTAACAACACAAGAAAGCCAGAGGGAAAACTTGGCAAAATGATGGTAAACGGGATGAACGGCAGCAGCCACGCCGCACTTGCTGAATGGGGCTTTCATTTCATCAATATTAATAGAAATGATACGGCGCTTGACTGCGGCTGCGGCGGCGGTGCGAACGTGAAACGCCTGCTGGAACTGTGCGACAAGGCTTACGGCATCGACTATTCCGAGGTCAGCGTGCAGAAATCCAAAGAGATAAACGCCGACGCAATCAAACAAGGCAGATGCGAAATATATCAGTGCGACGTGCGTAAATTGCCGTTTGATAATGATGCCTTTAATGTAATTACAGCATTTGAAACCGTCTATTTCTGGCAGGAAATTGATAAAGCGTTTGCGGAGATTTACCGTGTTTTGCGTAGCGGCGGTACATTTTCCATAACGAACGAATCAACGGGCACGGACAAAACCTCCGTCAAGTTTTCACAGATAATTGACGGGATGAAATTATACACGGGAAAGGATTTAAAAGACCTGCTTGAAAACGCAGGCTTTACCGATATTGAAATCCATCAGCACGGCACAAAGCCGTGGCTGAACGTAACGGCAAGGAAATAGAGGAAAATAAAATGTCAAAAGAAATGGTAGTATTTAAAAACGTCAGCAAGGTTTACGGCAGCGGCGAGGGCTTACAGAAAGCGGTTGACAACGTCAGCTTTACGATTAATGAGGGTGAGTTCGTCGTTATTCTCGGGCAGTCCGGCGCCGGTAAATCTACGGTGCTGAATATGCTCGGCGGACTTGACCGCCAGACGAGCGGCGAAATCATTGTGAAAGACATTAAATTGCAATATATGAACGATAAAGATCTTGCTGCTTTCCGCGCAAGGAATATCGGCTTTATCTTTCAGTTTTATAACCTGCTGCCCAGCCTAACAGCTTATGAAAACGTAGCGCTGACCAAAAGCATTTTGAAGGAATCCCAGGATGCGATGGAAATGCTGCGCGCCGTAGGGCTTGAAAAGCAGGCGGATAAATTCCCGTCGCAGATGTCGGGCGGCGAGCAGCAGCGCGTGTCCATAGCCAGAGCGCTGGCTAAAAATCCGCCGATATTGCTCGGCGATGAGCCGACGGGTGCGCTGGATTCCGAAACGGGCGTTGCCGTGCTGGAGCTGCTATATAAACTGAATAAGGAAAACGGCAACACCGTGATTATCGTGACGCACAACGCGGATATCGCCCGCTGTGCCGATAAGGTAATCCGTATGAAAAACGGCAAAATCAAGGAAATTACTATCAACGAAAGCCCGGCTTCCATCAGGGAGGTACAGTGGTAATGTTGTTCAAAAAAACGCTACGCGAATTAAAACAGAATTTCGGGCAGTTCTTTTCGCTATTTATTCTCGTTGTGCTTGCAACGTCAATGTATGCGGGCTTTATGGCGGACCCCATCGGCGGCAATGCGGCAAGGGAGAAATTTCACAATGCTTCTTCGCTTGCAAGCGTCTGGATTTACGGAGAGGGATTTGAGGAAGCAGACCTGGCAAAGGTGCGTGCGTTATCTTTTACCGAGGCGGCGCAGGCACGCACGAAGATAACGGGCAGCGCTGTCAGTCAGGGCGGCGCGGAACTTGACATCTACCTTCAGCGTGAGAACGTCGTTAACAAGCCGCAGACGGTTGCCGGTGAAGATTTCGATCCGCAGAATACGGACGGAATATGGATTAACCAAAACTTTGCGGACGAATGGAACATAAAAATCGGGGATGAATTTACCGCGGAATACGGCGGCGTGACGTTTACCAAAACGGTAAAGGGGTTTGTCCTTTCACCCGAATATGAATACCTTTGCGCTTCTACCGAC
>CALGGQ010000337.1 GCA_937915775.1 uncultured Clostridia bacterium
AATTCTTGTTACTTTTAAATACTTATCGAGTCTCATATTAACACCAAAAAACAGGGGGTTGTCACAGACAACCCCTTTGCGAAATGTTGATTATTTCTTAGCCTTCTTAGCCTTTTTCTTGTTAACAGCTTCCTTGAGAGCCTTACCAGCCTTGAATGCCGGAGCCTTAGCTGCCTTAATCTTAATCTTTTCGCCTGTGCGCGGGTTCTTGCCTTCGCGAGCTGCACGCTCTCTTACGTCAAATGTACCGAAACCAACAAGAACAACCTTGTCGTTCTTAACGAGAGCACCCTCGATAGCGCCGAGAGTAGCCTTGAGAGCAGCCTCTGCGTCCTTCTTGGAAAGTTCTGCCTTTGCAGCAACGGCTGCTACGAGTTCAGTTTTGTTCATAATTTTCCTCCGTTACGAATTGAATCGTTTTTTATTTTCTTGGCTTTCTCCCAAAGGTCATCCAACACTTCAATCGAGGCTTCCTTCATATCAATGCCCGCCTCCTGCGCCAAACGCTCCGTGATTTCATAGCGGGCGAGGAACTTATCCGTCGCAGCGGTAAGCGCTTCCTCGCTGTCCACCTTCAGAAACCGTGCAATGTTAACGCACGAAAACAGCACATCGCCGAATTCATCCTCAATTTCAGCCTGACTGCCCTGAGATACAGCCGTTTTTAACTCATTAATCTCCTCATACAGCTTGTCAACCGCGCCGTCAGCATTGTCCCAGTCAAAGCCTGCCTTGGCTGCCTTATGCTGTATTTTCTGCGCCCTCATCAAAGCGGGTAATTCCCTCGGAACACTGAGCATCGCCTGCGTCTGGGATTTCGTGCCTTTGGATTTTGCTTTTGCGGCATCCCACGAAGCCAGCGCCTCTTCCCCACTCTTTGCGCTCACATCGCCGAACACGTGCGGATGGCGGATCACCAGCTTCTGCACGATATCGTTAGCAACATCGTCAAAAGTAAAGGTTCCCTTCTCCCGCTCCATCTCCGTATGCAGCGCAACCTGGAGCAGCACATCTCCCAGCTCCTCGCGGAGCATATCGGGACTTTTTTTATTGATGGCTTCAATGACCTCATAGGTCTCCTCAATAAAATTCTTCTTGATGGATTCGTGAGTCTGCTCTCTGTCCCACGGGCAACCGCCCGGCGCACGAAGCACCTGAACAATCGAAATCAAATCGTTAATATCGTATCTGTCCTTGCATTCAAAATCAACTGCCATTGTGTACTTCGCTTTCGATTAATAGTTTAAACGGATTGAGGGAACTGATACCCTCAACCAAAGAAATAATACACTATTTTTTGGAAAAAATCAAGTATTTACGCCATTTTTTTGGATTTTAAAACACTAAATATTTCCCTCAAATCCATCGCTTTCCAAAAAATACACAATATGTAGTATGCAGTGCTGATAATGGCAAACTGAATCAATAGGTTGAAAAGCGTTGACTTTTCTTGTAGGAAGGAAAAATCGATGAAATTCACCAAAAAACAAGCCAAAATGCTGATGACAGCAGGCTTTAAGAGGATATTCAGCATATCAAATTTAACCGCGGCAATGCGTCCGGCAATGTATGCGTTCCATACAAATAACACGACATAACCGACAGCGCCGGCGATAACGGCGCCGAGCAGCAGATAATGCGTATTTCGGATTAAAACGACGTTCAGCACCATGCGAATGACGCCGGACAGGACATACGGCGCAATGGATTTTTCCGGTTTGCCGACTGCCTGTACGCAGAATACTGCGGTAGAAGCGAGCGAATAAAACGGCACGCTGAGCCCGAAGTATTTTACGACCGATTCCGCATTATCAACAATATCGGGCGACGAAGCATAAAACAAGGTGAGTATCTCACGCGCAAAGACAAATATGAGCAACCCGCCGTAACAGGAAAGAATTGACGTATAACGGTATACGCTGTTCATCAGTCGTGACAGACTTTCTTTGTTCTGCTGCTCATATTCCCTGCAAATGGCGGGAACGGCACTGACGCCGAGCGCCATCGTAATGCCGGGCACCAAATTTTTGAAATCCAGCGCCGTGCTGAAAATGCCGTACACATACGTTACCAAATCCTCCTGCGGTATTGCAAAGCCGCTTGCATACTGCGTTTTCAGCGCTTCTGGCGCTACTTGATTGAGCGAAAACTGCACGGTGGCGGTATCGAGAAACTGAAACACGCTCTGCACGGAGCAGCTGACCATAATCGGGAAGGCAAATTGCAGCAGTGCTTTTCTTCCTTCAGCACCGCTTGTATGCGGCAGCGAACGGTTACGATGCAGACGGTAATATACGCGAATATAGACGAGGCTGACAAGCGCACCGAGCGTAACGCCGAGCATCGCGGCAGCCGAGGTATACGGATAAATCATACTGAGCGCCTGCTCCTCATCGGAAGCTGCCACGCCGAACACGGTACCGTATGCCTGATATTCCCGCACAAGAAACGCCATGGCATACCGCGTAAAGGCAATCCCGAACACAAGCTTAAACAGCGCTTCTGCCGTCTGTGAAACTGCGGTCGGCGTCATATTCATCAGCCCTTCAAAATAGCCGCGGTAGCAGCAGGCAAGGCAGGAAAAGAGCAGGCTCGGCGCTAACACATAGACGGTGTACACGCTTTTCGGCGCACCGGCAATCAGCGTGGCATACGGCTTGGCAAGCACGAGCATCAGCAGCGTTCCGACAATACCGACCAGCGCAAAAACGCG
>CALGGQ010000338.1 GCA_937915775.1 uncultured Clostridia bacterium
ATCGTGACGCCCGTCAGCGGGAGAATATCCGTAATGCCGAACACGTTGAGCGCGCACTGGAACAGCAGCAGCCCGGCGCCGGCAATCGCGGCGATGGAGTAAAAGGCGGAGCGCGAGGCGACGGAATTCACAAGCGCCGAAATCGCGATGGCAACGAATGCCAGCACCATCAGCACGCCGAAAATCAGCCCCCATTCCTCACAAATCACGCCGAAAATACTGTCCGACACCGGCGCGTACGCCGTTTTTCTGACGTAGCCGTTGCCGATACCGAGCCCGAACAGACCGCCGCTCGCAATACCGACGAGCACGCGCGTCTGCTGCATCCCGCGGTCAAACGGGTCCTCCCAGACGTGGCGGTAAATGCTGAAACGGCGCATAACGTAGCTCCTGTATTTCAGCACGATAACGCCGCCGATGACGGCGGAGCCGATTGCCAGAGCGATGGTTTTGATATCGCCCGAGGTCATAAATGCGATGATTAAGAACGTGATGAAGAAAATCAGCGCCGTGCCGAAATCGCGGATCACTATCAGCGAGCCGACGCACGCGACGGAGAACACAATGTAGGCAATGATATTGCGCGAGGTCTGAATTTTCTCCAGCGTTGCCGCGCCCACGAAGATGAACAGCACCTTCACGAATTCGCTCGGCTGCAGGCGGAAGCCTGCAATCTCAATCCAGTTGCCTGCGCCGTTCACCCATTTGGCAAGCACGATGTTAGCCAGCAGGAACAGCAGCGCGCCGCCGGCGACGAGCGGGCGGATTTTCATGCAGAAATCAACGTGACCGAGCAGGAAAATCAGCGCGGTAAAGGCGATTATGCCCGCAATCACCATCAGGCACTGCTTGAAAGCGGAATCGGGATAAACGCTGCCGATGGTGACAAGTCCGACGCCCGACAGGAAGAAGGCGATGATTTCCAGCTCAAAATTCCTGCGGTGAAACACAATATAGAAGAACAGGACATATACCCATTCCACTGCTACCAGCAGCAGCAGCGAGAGCATTGCCCGCATCGCAAATTCCTCGTGACAGTTGGCGGCTAAAAAGCCGGTGACCGCCTGAAAGCCGGACAGAATGAACAGCAGCAAAAACGTGTTCATCGGTCTGATTTTCGGGGTTCTTTGATTGGTTGAAGCCATAAATAATATCCTTTATTCATCCGTTATTTTTCGTAGAAGATGAAGATTTTATCGCCGAAGGTGAGCATATCCTCATCAAAGATTAACTGCGGCTGGGTGATGTACCTGCCGTTGAGCTTTGTGCCGTTGTGGCTGTCTAAATCCGACAGCGCCCAGCCCCTTGACGTGTGGTGAATGCGGGCGTGGTGCGCGCTGACCGCCTGGGAGAGAATCTGGATATCGCAGTCGTCGTTTCTGCCAATCAGCACGTCGTGCTTTTTCAGATAAACGGGACGCTTCGTCTTTATATCCACCAGCACGCCGTAAGCCACGTTGCCTGCCGGCTGCGCTGCGGCGGTTCGCATCTGCTGACGGCTGGCGGCGGAGAGCGCCTCGTCGCATTCAAACTTCAGCGGAATGTTGCCGATGATAATGATGTCGCCGTTTTCCAGCACATGCTTGCCCTCGACCTTCTCATCGTTGATAATGATGCCGGAGGTGCGCGCCGAGGTATCCGTCACAATCCAGTCGCGCCGCTTCTTCGCAATCACGGCGTGAAAACGGGCTACCGAGGTATACGGCAGAACGATGTCGTTGGATTTGCTCTTGCCGATGGAGGTTTCCCAGTGATTGATGTCGATAATCGTGCCGTCGTTCTGGTCCACCAGCCGCGCCAGCCGGTGCACACGCGGGCGGTTGCGGAACAGCGAGAACACGCAGGAAAACAGGATAACCACTGCCGCCGCCGGTGCCGCAAAGCGCATCAGCATAATAATATATTCCATAGTAACACCTCTTTGGTGATGATTTTGATTGCTTCTCTATATTAATAATAATAACCCGAAAAGTCAATAGTATTGAAATTAACAATTCATTAAGTTATAATAAAGAAAACGATGTAAAAAGGAGCGAAAACAATGGCGATTGAAAAGAGCTTTTTCGGCAATATCAACGAAAACATACCGATTGATTTATACAAAATCACGAACGGCAGCGGGGCAAGCGTTATGCTGCAGACGCTTGGCGCCGGTATTCAGTCCCTCTGTGTGCCGGACAGAAATGGGGTGCTTGCCGATGTCGTGCTCGGTTTTGATAACCCGCAGGATTACACGAATCCCGATTACGGCTATCAGGGGCTGACCGTCGGCAGATGGGCCAACCGTATCCGCGACGGCAAATTTACCTTTGAAGGGGAGGAGTATCATACCCCCCAGAATCAGGGAACGTGGACGCTACACGGCGGCGGGCGCTTCAGCTTCACTCCGTGGGAAGTTGCCGAAACGGGCGAAAACTATATTGTGTTCAGCCGCTTTTCGCCGGACGGGGAGGACGGCTTCCCCGGTAATTTCACGATGCGCGTGAAGTACACGCTGACGGAGGATAACACCCTGCGCATTGAATACAGCATTCTGAGCGATAAGGACACGGTTGCCAACCCGACCAACCACGCCTATTTTAACCTCTCCGGCGACAGCAGCAAAACCGTGGAGGGACATTACCTGATGATAAACGCCGATTATTTCACCGAAACGGACGCCGACCAGCTGCCGACGGGCGAGCTCGGCGCGGTTAAGGGCACGATGATGGATTTTACCGAGCCGCATCCCATCGGCGATAACATTGATGTGCCGTTCCGCGCGATCATTGACGGCGTCGGCTACGATAACAACTACTGCCTGCGCACCCAAAACGGTGAGTTTGCGCTTGCCGCCGTGCTGGAGGATAAGGAGAGCGGCAGAAAGCTGGAGGTGTACACCGACCTGCCGGGTATTCAGCTCTATACGGGCGGCTGGCTCAGTCGCGATTACACCGTTGGTAAGGGTGATAATAAAGTCACCTTCCGCCGCGGCGCCGCGCTGGAAACCCAGTTTTATCCTGATACGGTTAATTTTCCGCAGTTCCCGTCACGCTATGTGAAGGCAAACGAGGAATTCAAAACCGTCACGGAGTTCCGCTTCTCTGCGGAATAAATGCACCGCCGCAAATCAAGATTTGTCGAGTGAATAGTGGTTAGTGGCTAGTGGTTAGTGTGGCAAAAAACTGTTCACTAATCACTGACCACTGAATTCGGCACAATAAAAGCGAGGAGCTTTCTCCTCGCTTTTTGTGCTTATTCGGTTTCTTCTTTTTTGGCTGCTTCGCGCTCCGCCTTGCGCTGGGCGCGCTTTTTCTTTGCCTTGTAGCCCATCAGTTTGTCCAGATGCTCCTTCGGCGTCGCGTGGGAGCCGAGGGTAACGGTCTTTTCGCCATAGGTGCCGTGAAAATCGGAGCCGCCGGTCATCAGCAGCTTTTTCTTTTTGCACAGGGCAATCAGCTGCTCCGTCTGCTCGTCCGTATTAAACGGTGACCAGACCTCAATGCCGTCCAGCCCCATCTCAATATACTTGTCAATTTCCTCAAAATTGTCAAACTTGCCGGGGTGCGCCAGCACGGCAATGCCGCCTGCGCCGTGGATTTCGTCAATCGCCTCCTGCACCGTCGGGTACTTCGTCGGGGCAAGAATGTTGGATTCGCTGTCCGCTGAGAACAGGGCGTGATACAGCTCGCCGAAAAGCTCGTCCGTATAACCCGCGTCCATCAGGGCGTGCATGATGTGCTGCTTGTAAAGATTGGTGGAGCCGCTCGCGTGAGAGATGATGAATTCGCTCGTAATCGGAAAGCGCGCCGCCACCTTGAGCATCATAATCTGACCGGCTCTTTTCCGCGCGACAGAGGTCCTGCGGCAAATCGCTTCAAGACGGTCCGGCGCGTCCGCCAGATAAGAGATAATATGAACGCTTTTGCCCGCCTCGATATCGAAGGAGGAAAGCTCGACAGCCGGAAGAACTGTTACGCCGTAGCGCTTGCCGATCACCTGCCCTCTGACAGTGCCGGCAATACAGTCGTGGTCTGTTATGGCAATCGTATCAATGCCACTCTTATTTGCTATTACTATTAAATCTTCTATACCTACTGAACCGTCGCTTAACTTCGTGTGGCAATGTAAATCTGCTGCCATAACCTACTCCTTTCCGGTAAAGTGTTTGGATTTGTGCCAATTTACCATATTATTATAATAGCATACCGAATTTTAAATTTCAAATACTTTTGACCAAATCGGCGATTTAGACAAAAAAACGGTTAAAAGGTGGACAAATGTTGATTAAGTTTGCTTATAGGCAGCCCGACGACGTTGAAATAATCGCCGTCAATTTTTTCCACCAGCAGCGAGCCGTAGCCCTGAATGCCGTAGGCGCCCGCTTTGTCCATCGGTTCGCCCGTGGCAATGTATTTTTCGATTTCCGCATCGCTCAGCGGGAAAAAGGTTACCTTAGTTTCCGTGAAAAAAGAGAGCTCTTTTTCGCCCTTCAGCAGCGTGACGCCTGTGAAAACGCTGTGCTCTCTGCCGCTGAGCAAACGCAGCATCTGTGCGGCATCGCGCGCATCCTGCGGTTTGCCGAGAATGGCGCCGTCAACCGCAACCACGGTGTCCGCGCCGATCACGGTGTCCGTATCACTTCGAAACGGAGCCGCCTTAATTTTGGAGAGATACAGCACCGCCTCTTGCGGCGTAACGCCGTCGGGCAGTGTTTCGTCCGCATCGGCGGCGACAGCCTTAAACTCCTCGGTGATATATTTCAGCAGCTCGCGGCGGCGGGGACTTTGGGAAGCGAGAATGAGCATATTATTTCACTCCTTTGTCGGTCAGTCCTCTGGTGTACTGACCGCTCGGTTTTGTATGATTTTTGTATAAATTTACAATTTGCGCCACTTCGTCGCGGCTCTCATCGGTGAAGTAAAAGTGGATGAAATCGGTGTGGATTTCGTCGATCCGGTCGCTCAGCACCAGCGGCACGGGGTTGAGAATTTCCACGCAGGGATAGGGCGAGCATTTGACGGGGAAGCGGTAGCCCTTGCGGTCGGTCAGCGTGCCCTGCTTGCCGCAAGCTGCGCAGCCGATGCGGTTTTTGACGGGGCAGTTGCGCGCCAGCATCAGCGGCAGCTTGCCGTAGGCGACGATACCCGTGTCCTCCGCGTTGATGCGGTTCGCCTGTGCGAGCGTGAGTTCGATTGACAGCAACGGCGACGGAACGCTCCGCGCGCTCTCACTGTTAAATACGTTCAGCCCGAAATCGCCGAACACGGTAAAGCCCAGCACCTCGGCTGTCCGGCAGGCGCCGAGGTTGCCGCACAGCACGTTCTGAACGCCGAGCGCTTTCAGCTCTTTCAACCGCGTTTTCAGCCGCTCTTCTGCGCCGAACAGTCCGCGCGGAATTTCCGCGCCTGCGCCGGTGGCAGTAAAGTCTGCGTCATCAGCCCAGACGGGTAAGAAGATACGCCGGAATGGGTGCTGCTGCGGTATTTGCGCGGCGCTTAAAAAGCGGGCGGTAAAATACGGCGTGCCGCTTTGATACCGTGGCGGAACAGGTGTATATTTATTCATTATATATTCTTTTTCCGGCTCTTTTCCGAGCGCTTCCACCGCTTCACGGCGCAGGGCGTTCAGCATACTTGCCGGCACCAACAAACCCTCATCCAGTGTGACAGTAATGTTGTCGGCATAGTACGGTGTGCCGCCGAGCTTAGCAAGGCGTGCAGACAGCAGCGCCTCGGTCATCTGCCCGGTGATGGCTTCAAGCGGTTTGGCGCCGCTGACGGTGACGGCCTTATCCGCCGTGCGGACGGTCAGCGACAGCGGCTGCCCTCTTTTGCACAGCAGCTGCATGGAAAGCGGGATGCGCTGCGGCTCCTTTTCATAAAGGCGCGCCAGCTCTTTTAAGACGCCGTCGGCGGCGATAACGTCCTCCTTCTGCCGTGTGCCGAACATATTTTGCCGCTTGCCCGTAAAATAGCCGTCGGTAAAGCCCGAACGGGAAAAGACGTTTTTCAGCACGGTTTCGTCCTGCTGCGCGTATGTGCCGTCCAACGCCTTGCGGCAGGCGGTGACAGCGGCGGCGACGTATTCGGGGCGCTTCATCCTGCCCTCAATTTTCAGGCTGATAACGCCTGCATCCTCGATTTCTTTTAAGTGTGAAATCAAACTCAAATCCTTCAGCGATAAATCGTAGCTGCCCGAATGGTCCGCACTGAAGGACAGGCGGCACGGCTGGGCGCACAGCCCGCGGTTGCCGCTTCTGCCGCCGAGCATGGCGGAGAGGTAGCACTGCCCCGACACGCACATACAAAGCGCGCCGTGCACAAAAATTTCCAGTTCCATATCGGTAGCGCGGCGGATTACTTCTATTTCCTTAAGGCTCATTTCCCGCGGCAGCACGGCGCGGCAGAAGCCGCGTTCCTCCAAGGCTCTGAAGCCGTCGGGCGTGTTCACGCTGCACTGGGTGGAGGCGTGCAGGCGTGCCTGCGGAAAGCATTCCCGAAGGCTTTTTGCGAGTCCTAAATCCTGCACGATAAAGCCGTCCGTGCCGCATTGCAGCGCTGCCGCTGCCGTCTCAAGCGCGCGCGGGAGCTCGCTGTCGGATAAAAGCGTGTTGACCGTCAGATAGACCTTCACGCCGCGTTCGTGGCAGTACGGTACAAGCTCTTTTAAGTCATCGATACTAAAGTTATCGGCATTCCGGCGGGCGTTGAAATCGCCGGTGCCGAGATAGACGGCGTCGGCACCGCAGCGCACGGCTGCCGTCAGCGCCTCTCTGCTGCCGCAGGGGGCTAAAACTTCCAATTTCATAAGTGCTCCTAATGAAAAAGGGCGACAGACGTCACCCTCAAATCCGTTCGTTTATTTGTCTGCGAGCCTGTTTCTGAGATTGCTGATTTCGCGGTTAAGGCGTTCGATTTCGCGGCGCGCCACGTCAACCTCCATTCTGGCTCGTGCGCTGTCCTCCAGGTAATCCTTGATTTGCGCGCGGAGATTATCGGCAGAGGCGGTTGCCTTCTTGCAGGCGTCAGCCCTGTCCAGCGCAACCAGAACGGCGCACTGCGTCATCGAAAGCGAGGGGGATTCGTTGCCAATCTGCTTCATTTCCTTATCAATCAGTTCGCCGAGCTCCTCCACATAATCGGGATTATCCTCGGTTAAAATTGTGTAGCTGTTGCCGCAAATTCTTAAAGTAACTCTGTTTTTCTCCATGCTTAACACCCTCAGTTTTATGATTACTACTTAGTATAGCAATAAAATTTGCCGTTGTCAATTATTCCGCGGTGATTTTGTACAGTTTTGCACCGTGCGGCGGCACGTCGCAGACGATTTGATTGCGTACACAGCCGCCGTCCGTATCGTTCCAGATATCCAGCACGCGGTACGGCGTGTCGGGCATGACAATCGGCGTGATATCCGCTTTGATGCTTCGTGCCTTGGTGTCCGTATTAAAGACGGCGAGGTACTTGCACCGCTTGCCGTTTGCCGCCCAGATGACGGTGCCTTTGCCGTTTTTCTCGTTGCGGTATAATTCTTTCGCGCCGAAGGAGGTCCGGTGCATCAAAAGGTACTCGCGGTTGGTGAGCAGCGACAGGGTAAAATCGTCGTTTTCCGGCAGGTTGCCGCCGAACATCAGCGGCGAGCGGAAAATGCCCCAGAGCGTCATCAGCGTGTACTGTTCCGGTATAGTGAACTGCGTGAAGCGGTTCTGTGCGCCGTGGCAGGTGCCGTTTTTGGAGAGCCTGCCGAGCGGGAGCATATCGCAGTCGGGATAGTTGCCCTCACGGGTAACGCCCTCCCATTCCCTGCATTTATCAAACATCGCGTGCAGCGGGTCCCATCTGTCCCAGAAATCGCCTGTCAGCCGCCACATATTGGCGTTTTGCTGCAGGTGCTTCGCCTTATCTCTCGGCGCGGGACCGGGGGAGAGGGAAAGCACGATTTCTCTGCCGCAGTCGTCAATCGCTTTGCGCAGCATTTCGATTTCATAATCCGCAGTATACGGGTTATCCCATTTGCGGAATTCCGTTACGCAGATATCGTCGCACTTGATGAAGTCCACGCCCCACGAGGCGTAAAGGTTGATGACGGAATTGTAATATTCCTGCGCGCCCTCGCAGTTGCGCAGCCCGTACATATCCGTGTTCCACGCACAGACGGAAAAGTGGTGCGCGATTTCGCGGCAGGTGTGCTCGGAGCCAAAGACGGGGCAGTTTTTCGCCGCCGCCTGGCGCGGAACGCCGCGCATCATATGAATGCCGAATTTCAGCCCGAGCGAGTGAACATAATCGGCGATTGGTTGAAAGCCCTTGCCGCCCTTTGCGCTCGGAAAGCGGTTGACTGCCGGCAGCAGCCTGCCGTATTTGTCCATCGTCAGCTCGGTAAAATTGTGGTAATCGTTGTCCTTCGCGTGAGGCTCATACCACTGAATATCGCACACGATGTATTCCCAGCCGTACTCCTTCAGGTGCGCTGCCATATAATCGGCATTTTCTCTGAGCTGCTGCTCGTTGACCGCCGCGCCGAAGCAATCCCAGCTGTTCCAGCCGAGGGGTGGTGTTTTTGCCCATTTTCGGAAATTCGTCATCTGTGTTCACCGCCTTTGGTTTGCTGATTTTATTATAACCTTAGTGAAATTATGATGTCAATAAATAATCCTGATAAATCAAGGCGTTTTTTGTGCATTTTATGGATTTACATTTATCGCGGCGGTTTGTTATAATAATCCTAACTTATAACAAACGACACTTTTCTTGCGGAGGAAAAACGATGGGCGGATTTTTCGGAGTGGTTTCAAAAGAGGACTGCGTATTTGATTTGTTTTTCGGTGTGGATTACCATTCGCATCTCGGCACGCGCCGTGCCGGTCTGGCGGTTTACAGCGAGGAGGAGGGCTTTGACAAAGCCATCCACAATATTGAAAACGCGCCGTTTCGAACCAAGTTTACCAAGGAATCAAACGATATGCACGGCACGATGGGTATCGGCTGTATCAGCGATTTTGAGGCGCAGCCGATTCTGGTGCGCTCGCACCACGGCACCTTTGCGATTGCCACCGTCGGCAAAATCAATAACAGCGATGAGATTGTGGAAAAAATCATTCGGCAGGGCACGCATTTCTTTGAGATGCACGGTGGTGAAATCAACCAGACGGAGCTGGTAGCCGCCATCATCAACCAGAAGGAAAATCTGATTGACGGCATCACCTATGCGCAGGAGATTATCGACGGCTCAATGAGTATGCTGCTGCTCACCCCGAAGGGCGTGTATGCGGCGCGCGACCGGCTGGGCAGAACGCCCGTTGTGCTCGGGCAGAAGAAGGAGAGCTACTGCGCCGCGTTTGAGAGCTTTGCCTTTTTGAACCTCGGCTATCAGCCGCTCAAGGAGCTGGCGCCGGGCGAGGTCGCCGTGATGACGGCAGACGGTGTGAAAACGCTCGTGCCCGGCGGCGACAAGATGAAAATCTGCACGTTTTTATGGATTTACTACGGCTACCCGTCATCATCGTATGAGGGCGTCAGCGTGGAGGAGCTGCGTTACCGCTGCGGTGCGGCGCTTGCCAGAAGGGATACCGTGAAGCCGGACGTCGCGGCAGGTGTGCCGGATTCCGGTGTGGCGCACGCCATCGGGTATTCCAATGAATCGGGTGTGCCGTATTCCCGTCCGTTTGTGAAGTATACGCCGACCTGGCCGCGTTCCTTTATGCCGACGCACCAGAGCAAGCGCGAGCTGATTGCCCGTATGAAGTTGCTGCCCATCAAGAGTCTGATTGAGGGCAAAAGTTTGCTGATGATTGATGATTCCATCGTGCGCGGCACCCAGCTCAGAGATACGACGGCGTATCTGTTTGCCAGCGGTGCAAGGGAGGTGCACGTCCGTCCTGCCTGCCCGCCGATTTTCTACGGCTGCCGGTATCTCAATTTTTCCCGCTCCACGAGCGAGATGGAGCTGATTACCAGACGGGTTATCCGCGAGCTTGAGGGCTGCGACCCGGACGAGGCAACGCTTGAGGAATACAAAAATCCCGACAGTGAAAAATACGCCGCGATGATTGAGGGCATCCGCAAGGAGCAGGGCTTTACCTCCCTGCGCTATCAGCGGCTGGACGATATGCTGGCGTGCGTCGGCCTTGCGCCCGAAAAGCTGTGTACCTACTGCTGGAACGGCGAAGAATAAATAGCAAAAAGCAGGCTCGTGAAAGAGCCTGCTTTTTTAGTGGACAGTGGTCAGTGACCAGTGGTTAGTGATTAGTGGACAGTGTGCTTTATCAGAAGGAAACACCAACCGCTGACCGCTCGTATGGTTTATTGTTCGTTTTTGTTCAGCTCTTTGGCAAGCGCTTCCTCAAAGGTCTGGATTTTGTAGCCGTCGGCGTCGCGGTCAATTTTATCCGTGAGCAGCTGAACGGCGTCAATAATCGCCCAGACGGACGCCGCCACCAGACCTAAGCCGAACAGCAGCGAGCCGAGCGTGGCGATGAGCACCTGCGCGACGGCTTTGTTGTGATAGCCGAGATAGAAGTTGTGGATGCCGAAGGCGCCGAGCGTCCATGCCAGCAGCACGGCGGCATACTTTCTCTTGATTCTGTAGCCCTCGGGGTAATTCGTTTTGGCAGGACCGTCGGCAGGGGACGGAACAGCGAAGATACTGCTTGCGGGAGCCTTTTCGCTGCCGGGCTGATAAAAAGCGCCCTGCGGCGGCTGATAATAGGTGTTTGCCTGTGCGTATGGATTCGGCTGTGTATAGGGAGCCTGCGCCACCTGCGACTCAAACGGCGGCGGTGTTGCCGTTTGCGGCTCGTTAATGATGGGATTCGGGTTCACATAACCCTCGTTGCTGTTAATGCAGTTGCAGATTTCGCCCTCTGCGAGCGGTCTGCCGCAATTCGGACAGTTCATTTCATTTCTTCCTTTCATCTTGTTATTGTGTATGGTTTCATTGTAACCGTAACGGCTTTTTCTGTCAATTCTCTTTGCCGAATCTTTGCTTTTTCTTAAGGATTGGCAGAAAAATCATCCCCGCACACAGCCGTATGCGGGGATGTCAGCGTGTCGAAAAACCTACAGAACAGAATTCGACACGCTGTGAGACTCTTGAAAAAGGAGCAGAATTTCGTATTTTGCGAGCGGGAGCTGTACGATGGTACTGCCCCCGAGCAAAAGACGGAAAGCGCCAAAATTCCCGAGAATTCGATGTTCTCGGGAATTTTTGATAGATGTTATCAAAGGGTGCTACGCACGCGGAGCGTCGGGACGCCGCTCCCTACAAATAAAGCTCGGCGCGTTTATGCCCTTTTTCGACAGTTTCTCATCCCCGCACACAGCCGTATGCGGGGAAGCATGGGATTATTCTGATTTATCAGGCTTTGGCTGCTTCAGCCTGTAGCGCATTACCCACTCGGTCGGGAAGGCAAACGGCTTAAGCGCCAGCACGCCCGTAATCGGAATTGCCAGCAGCAGAAAGATGACCATGCCCGCCGCGTTCTTCACAATCATATCCGCAATACCGAGGAAGTTGATTAAAATAGTCAGAACCAGCGGATGCCAGAAATAAATCTGCAGCGTGCGCTGACCGGCAACGGTGAGCAACGGTATCTTGACGTTCGGCAGTAAGAAGATAATGGCAAAGGTCAGCGCAAACGAAACGGCATAGCACATCACACGCAGATAAATGCCGTACGGCGCCAGGCTTTCGTGCAGAGAGGTGAACGGAGATTTGCCCTTGAGCAGCGGCATCAGTCTGTAGGCAAAGCGCTTGTTCAGATAACTGAAAACTGCCCAGCCGGCAATCACAGCAGCGCTGATGGCTTTCAGCCACTTTTTTTCGGACAGCTGCACCAGCCTGTTTCTGTCCAGCGCAGAGCCGAGATAATAAAACGGGAAGAACACAACCACTCTTGTCAGCGCCATGGTGTTGCCGATATCGGCAAAGCCGCTGAAGCTGCCCAGCACCAGCGCAATGATCAGCACCAGCCGGCTGTCAACATTCCTGAGAAAATAGGTGACGACAAGGAAGACAGCCATTGCCTGCATATACCAGGAAACCGAGGTGCCGGTGAAGAGATTAAAGTTCATCGTGCCATACAGAAAGTATTTATACAGCCCCTGCACCACCTTCATCAGCACAGCTACCGCAATAAAGCCGAAGGCTTTTTCGGGGATGTTCTTGTTTTTATGAAACAGGCCCGAAACAAAGATAAAGGCAGGCATATGAAACGAATAGATTAAGGCGTAAAGCCAGCGGTAAGCGCTGTGCGACAAGCCGTCCTCGTAAAAGCCGATCATATGACCGACCACGACGGATGCAATCAGCAGCAGCTTGACATTGTCAAACAGATAAATTCGCTTGTTTTCCATTGGTTTTCTCCTTGTTGATTTTTGACTGCTCTCATTATATCACGAAGAAAAGCGCATAGCAAGCCGTTATTTGCTATTGAAATCATCAAAATATCAGTATATAATAAAATGGATAATAAAGGAGAATGCCTATGAATGCGTTTATGGATAAGGACTTCCTGCTGGATACGGAGTGCGCGAAGAAGCTGTTTCACGAATACGCCGAAGCTATGCCGATTTGCGATTATCACTGCCATCTGAGTCCGCAGGAAATCTATGAAAACAAGCAGCCGGAGAATATTTCGCAGCTCTGGCTGGCAGGCGATCATTATAAGTGGCGCGCCATGCGCAGCGCCGGCATTGCCGAGCGGTACTGCACGGGTAACGCATCGCCCAAAAAGAAGTTTGAGCAATTTGCCGCGGTGCTGCCGTATTGCATCGGCAATCCGCTGTATCACTGGGCGCACCTGGAGCTGCAGCGCTATTTCGGTATTGATACGCCGCTGAATGCCAAAACAGCAGACGATATTTATAAGCGTGCCAACAAAGCGATAAAAGAGGGCGACTTCCGTCCGCAGTCGCTGATTCGCAATTCCAACGTAAAGATTGTCTGCACAACGGACGACCCGATTGACGATTTGCAGTATCATCAGTTGCTTGCCGAACAGGATTTAGGCTTTCAAGTGTTGCCGACCTTCCGCCCCGACAAGGCGCTGAATATCGAAAACAACGGTTTTAAGGAATATGTTAAGCAGCTTGCCAAGCTGACAAAAATCAATATTGAGGCGGCGGGAGATATCGTTTCCGCGCTGCTCAAGCGTGCCAATTATTTTCACGAAAGGGGCTGCCGCATCTCCGACCAGGCGTTTGAGTACGTTCCCTTCGGCGATATTTCGCTTGCCGAAAAAGCGTTTGCCAAGGTGATGAAAGGCAAGGAGCTCACGCAGGAGGAAATCGACGGCTACAAAACTTTTGTAATGCAGAATCTCGGCAGCAAGTATGCAGCGCTCGGCTGGGTGATGGAAATCCATATCGGCGCGATACGCAATAACAATACCAAGATGTTCGGCGCGCTCGGTCCCGATACGGGCTTTGATTCCGTGGGCGACGCAGAGATTGCGAAGCCGCTTTCGCGGTTTCTTGACAGCCTGTGCCGTGAGGACTGCCTGCCGAAAACCATTTTGTTCAATCTGAACGACAAGGATAATACGGTGCTCGCGACGATGCTCGGCAACTTCCAGAGCAGCGAGGCGCAGAGCAAAATTCAGTTCGGTCCCGCGTGGTGGTTCCTTGACACGATGGACGGTATGACTGCCCAGCTGAAAGCGCTCGGCAACCTCGGTGTGCTCGGCAAGTTCGTCGGTATGGAAACGGATTCCCGCTCCTTCACCTCCTATGCGCGCCACGAGTATTTCAGGCGCATTCTCTGCCGTCTGCTCGGCAGATGGATAGAGGACGGCTGGTATGCGTACGATGAGGACACTGTAAAGGAAATCATCGAGGGCATTTGCTACCGAAACGCTGTAACATATTTCAACTTTGAATAGAGAGAAGTACGATGAACCTACATTTAAAACCGAAAGAGGAATGTACCTTTGACGAGCTTTCGCTCGGCGAAATTATGCTGCGGCTCGACCCCGGCGAGGGCAGAATTAAAACCGCTCGCAACTTCCGTGTCTGGGAGGGCGGCGGCGAATATAACGTGGCGCGCGGTCTGCGCCGCTGCTTCGGGCTGAAAACGGGCGTTGTCACCGCCTTTGCCGAAAATGAAATCGGCTATCTGCTGGAGGATTTTATCCTGCAGGGCGGTGTGGATACGTCGCTGATTAAGTGGGTGCCGTATGACGGCATCGGCAGAACGGTGCGCAACGGGCTGAATTTTACCGAACGCGGCTTCGGCATCCGCGGCGCCGTCGGCACGTCCGACAGGGGCAATACCGCCGCTTCGCAGTTAAAACCCGGCGATATTGACTGGGATTATATTTTCGGCACGCTCGGCGTGCGCTGGCTGCATACGGGCGGTATCTTTGCCGCCCTGTCCGAAACAGCAGCCGAGGTCGTGGTGGAAGCGGTGAAAAAGGCGAAGGAATACGGCACCGTCGTATCCTATGATCTGAATTACCGCCCGTCGCTCTGGAAGGGCATCGGCGGCAAGGCAAAGGCGCAGGAGGTCAACCGCGAAATTGCGAAATACGTTGACGTGATGATTGGCAATGAGGAGGATTTCACCGCCTCTCTCGGCTTTGAGGTGGAGGGCAATGATTCCGAACTCAAAGAGCTGAATCTTGACGGCTACTTTAAAATGATAGAAGCTGTCACGAAGGAGTATCCGAACTTTAAGGTGATTGCCACCACGCTGCGCACCGTCAAAACCGCAACCGTTAACGACTGGAAGGCTATCTGCTGGGCGGACGGCAAAATCTATCAGTCCATAGAATTTCCGGCGCTGGAAATTCTGGACAATGTGAAGGGAAAGAGCATTTGTGTGCTTGCGGGAAGCGGCAATAACGGCGGGGATGCCTTTGTCGCTGCGCGTCATCTCGCCAATATGGGAGCGCGGGTGAAAGTCTTTTTGGCCGGGAATGTGGCGCATATCACGAAATCGGCGGCCATCAACCGGGATGCCGTGAAACATATGGAGATCGAACTTCATACCCTGGAGGGAGACCGAGCTTGGGATCGCCTGCAGGTGGTGCTGCGCTTTGCGGATCTGGTGATCGATGGTATTTTGGGAACCGGCTGCAAGGGAGAGCTCCGCGAAGATGTGCTCAAGCTGGTCAGATTGGTCAATGCGGCAAATAAACCGGTGGTGGCCGTGGATATCGCGACAGGGGTCGAGGCAGATACAGGGCAGGTGAAATCCGAAGCGGTGCAGGCAGCCTGTACCGTCGCGCTGGGGGTGCCGAAGCTGGGGCATTTGCTGTGCCCGGGAGCGGCATTGACCGGCAGACTGTTGGTGGATGATATCGGCATTCCGGCCAAGCTGCTGGAGGAGGGGCTCAACCAAAATATACTGGACGCTGCACTGGTCAGTTCCCTTTTGCCTCCGCGTGCGATGGATGCGCATAAGGGGAACTGCGGACGGATACTGGTCATTGCAGGCTCCAGAGGCATGACGGGGGCTGCAGCGCTGGCATCCGAGGCAGCGTTGCGATCGGGAGCAGGTGT
>CALGGQ010000339.1 GCA_937915775.1 uncultured Clostridia bacterium
CTATCATAAAATACCCCTTGAGCGCTTAATCTCAAGGGGTATTTCGACAGACTGAGGTGACTGCAGTTGTGCAGTCACCTTTTTATGATGCGCACAAATCAGAATTTAGTTAATAGTTAATAGTTAGTAGTTAGCAGTTAGGGGAGGGCTCCGCTCACACCCATTATATTTACGGGACGTCGAGGACGCCATCCCCTACAAATCGCCCGCAACGACGCCCCGACAAATCCCGATTTGTCGAATATAATTTTCGCTTGCAAGAGAAGCTAATATTCGCTATAATAATACTGGAGTTATCTATAAAGAAAGGAGGCTGTTTTATGAAAAGAGCAGTCAGCCTGTTGCTGGCATTTGTTATGCTGGTGACCTCCTGTTATGTGAATACCCTGTCCTTTGCGGCGGACAGTTATGTGATTACCGGCAAAACAGACAGCGATAACCGCTGGAGCGCGGGCTCGTACCGGACGGTAGCGACAAATCTCTGGAGCGCGCTGCAGGACGAGCTGCCGGCGGAGAAGGTGTATACCAATGCCGCCATCGGCAAAGTGCTGTCACTTTACGCAAAAATGGAAACGCTTGCTGTTGACGGCGTTACCGTGAACGGCGACACTCTCGGCAGATATATGGGCGATAAGGCAGCCGTAGCACTGAAAAACAACTTCGATTTGCTGGAGACAAAATACAGCGCTGCGCGGGAAAAAATTCTGACCGCCGCCGCTTCGGAATATCCGTATTTTTCGGGTTTTGAAAGCCTGACGTTTGAAAGCGGCGATTTCGGCTTTACCGACGGTGACAGAGACGGCTTTGCCGATGCGCTGCTTGCCGTATTGCGCCCGCTGCTGCACGATGTCGGCAAGAACGGCTTTAAGCTCGCCTATCATCAGTGCTTTACGCTCGCGGGACCTGTTGACGGTACCTATCAGTATCTGATGCCGATTCTGGAAGCACTCGGCACGACGGATATATTAAGTGCTGAGGAGGACGGCGCGCGGTATGAAAACGCCATTAAGGCGCTTGCCGCTAACTATGACCCCGGTTTTTACTATGGCGACGATGCACCGGCGGAAACGCTGGAGGAGAATTCCGAGGTGGATATTCTCGCGACCGATGAGGCGCTGCGCCCGCTGGTTGACGCGCTACTGGCGGCGGTTGACACCAAGTTCGCTGCCAACCCCGTGCAGGGCTTCTTTAAGCTTTTGCCGCGTGTGGCTTACATCATTGACGGCGGTTTGCTGACGCAGGCGCTGCATAACATTGGCACATATTCCACCGTCGTGACGAAAAACAGCGCGTTGACAGCCTATGTCAATTCGCTGACAATAGATGCCGATGCCGTCAATCAGTGGCTGACCGGCAGAGAATGGACGGTGAAAAACCATGCGTTTGTGCTCAGCCCGGTGAATATCGCGCTTTACGCTTCCGTCAAGGATGACAGCGACGCGGAGGAAAAGGCGTTTGATATCACTGTTACAGCGCTGGCGGATACGCTCTTCAGCACCAAAACGCTTGGCGACAAAACCTATGATAATTTGAACTCACTGAAAGCCATTATCAGTGAGAATCAAGCGAAAGCCGACAGCATTGCATCCGGCGTTACCGCCATGCTGGAGGAGGCGGCTGCGTCAGCCGGCAATTCCAATCAGTTGTATACGGCGCTGTGCAACATCCTTTTTCGCTATTTCGGCAATGTGATGCGCGTCAGATACC
>CALGGQ010000340.1 GCA_937915775.1 uncultured Clostridia bacterium
CCTCTGAGCAGCCGCCGAACAGACCGATCGCCGCGGCGCCGATAGCCACAGCGCCTGCGCCCTTGAGGAAGTCTCTGCGGGAAATGTCTCTCTTTTCCATGTCGCTCTCTCCCTTATGTATGTATTAATGCTTGTCGTCGAAAAAGCTCTCAAAGAAATCGTCCTGACCCGCGCCGTCGGTAAACGCGCCGCCGTCGTCAAAATAGTCGATCCGCGGAACGTCGTCGTCCGTCGCGGGGAACTCCAGCCACTCCGCCTCCTCCGAGACGCGGCGTCCGGCGCGCTCGCGCTTTGCCCGGCGGACGCTGCGCAGATGGCGCACGCGCTGCACGGTGTAGAAGAACACCAAAAGGAAGTAGACGGCCAGCAGGATGATGAGGATCGTGATGATCCGGCGCACGACCGGCGCCTGGAAAAGCTCGTGGATCTGCGAGCGCAGGTATTCCATGCGGGACATCTCCACCGTGGAGGTAGCCACCAGCAGCGACGAGCCGAAGGTACGGATGACCTGGTTGTCGTCGTCCACCTCTACGACGGTGACCTCGCCGAGGACCTGTCCGGCGTTCACCGGCGCGATGAGCGCCTCGTCGTCCCGTTCATGGTACAGGATCGCCTGCTTCTGGATGTGGGAATCGTCGTAATCCTTCGGCAGGATGGCGGAGACGACCGTCTCCGCGCGCACGCCCGTGGTCGCCTCGGTGCCGAGGGCGACGGAGACGGGCATAAGGGTCTCAGTGGTGCTCAGGATCGCACGGTTCTCGTAGTTTTCGAACATCCAGTCGTAAAGCGCGAGGCTGTCGGAGAAGTTGCCGCCCGCCTCCGCAGAGCCCATAACGACGCAGATCACGTCGATATCGTCCTTTTCCGCGGCGGAGACGAGGCAGTAACCCGCGCCGGAGAAATAGCCGGTCTTGACGCCGTAGACGTATTCGGAGTAATAGTCGCTGTCGGGGTTAATGAGGCTGTTCGTATTCGTAAGGCTGCGCTCGTCCGCCTCGTTGGTGGCGGGCACGGTATAGCTCAGCGTGCCGCAGATCTGCAGGATCAGGGGATGGCGGAGCGCCTCCCTGGCAAGAATGGCGAAATCGGCGGCGGTCGTACGGTGGTTCGCGTCCTCCAGACCGTTGGCGTTCGTGAAATTCGTACCGGTGCAGCCCAGCTCGCGGGCGCGGGCGTTCATATCGCTCACGAAGGCGCTGACGGAGCCGGAGACGTATTCGGCGAGGATATTGCACGCCTCGTTTGCCGACACGAGCATCGCGCAGTACAGCAGGTCTTCGACCGTCATTTCCTCACCGGGGACGATGGCGGGGTTTGCGTGGGTGCTGTCGCTGTCCATGTTGTACTGGCAGTCGTCCGAAGCGGTCACGACGTCCCGCAGCGATATGTCGCCCCGATCGACGGCCTCCGCCACCAGCATGGCGGTGACCATTTTCGTGGTGCTTGCGGGCGCGACCGACGCCTCGGCGTTCTTGGAATAGTAGACCTCGCCGGTGTCGGCGTCCACAACGATCGCCGCGCGGGCTTCGATCTCGGGTCCCTCCGCCGCGAGGGCGGCGACCGGCAGCAGCGCGGTCATCAGCAATATGATCAGCAGGATAGACAGGAGTTTTAATTTTTTCATGTCATTCTCCGGGAATATGTGATATGATAGGGGAAAGCGTACAGGGCTCGGCCGCCCTGCCGTGATACCCCATTATATGAAAAAAACTTCGGAAAATCAACCAATATTTCTTGGAAGGGAAGCGCGATGGGAAAACGCATCCAGCGCGCCGCGGCGATCGTCCTCGGCGCGGTGACCGCCGTACTGCTCCTGTTCGCCGTTCTCAGGACCGTCGGGACGGGGCGGGGGGCTCCCGTTACGGTGGCGCCCGCGGCGCTTCCGGAGACCTCGGGCTACGCCGTGCTCGATCTCAACCGCGCGTCGGAGGAGGAGCTTCAGGCGCTGCCGGGCATCGGCGTGACGCTGGCGGAGCGCATCGTGCGGTGGCGCGAGGAAAACGGCGCCTTCCGGACAAAGGAAGACGTGCTGGCGGTACAGGGCATCGGCGAGGCGACGTATGAACGGATCGCGCCTTATATCAGTTATTGACGAAGCAACGGAGAATGGCTATGAAGATACTTGTCGTTGACGATGAGGAGCTCCTTGTCAAGGGGCTGAAATTCAACCTGGAAAACGAGGGCTATGAGGTGGACGTCTGCTACGACGGACAGACCGCCGTGGAGATGGCTGCCATGAACAGCTACGGGCTCATCCTGCTCGACCTGATGATGCCGAAGCTCGACGGGCTTTCCGCCTGCATGAAGATACGGGAGTTCTCCACGGTGCCCATCATCATGCTGACCGCCAAGGGCGAGGACACGGACAAGCTGATCGGCTTTGAGTACGGCGCGGACGACTATATCACGAAGCCCTACAACATCCTGGAGGTCAAGGCGCGGGTGCGGGCGCTGCTCAGAAGGAGCGGCATGCAGGCGGCGGGTACGCAGGCAGCCTCGCCGGCGCGCATCACCCACGGCTTCGTCACCATCGACACCGAACGGCGCGTGGCGGAGGTGGACGGGCGCGTGATCGACCTGACGGTGAAGGAATTCGACCTTGTGGAGCTTCTCATGCGGAACCCCGGCAAGGTCTATTCCCGGGAGATGCTGCTCGATATCATCTGGGGCTACGACTATCAGGGCGATATCCGCACGGTGGACGTCCATATCCGGCGTCTGCGTGAAAAGCTCGAGCGCAATCCGGCTGCGCCGGAGTGCATCATCACCAAATGGGGCGTGGGTTATTATTTCAAGGACTGAAAAAGCTCGGAAAAAACACGGCGTAAGCGTCCGCGTGAAGATCGCGGCGACGTTTCTGCTGTTCACGGCGCTGCTGCTCGTCATATTGAACGTCTACCCCGTCCGCGTGAGCCGGGACATGGTGATCTCAACGAAGAAGAGCGCCATGCAGTCCCAGAACCTGGTGATCACGAGCTCGCTCTCGGCGCTGGACACGCTGTCGGGCGAGGCGGTATCGCAGGTCATGGAGCTTCTCGACGTGACGCCGGCGACGCGGATGCTCGTCACGGACGACGCGGGGCTCATCCTGTACGACACCTCGGACGAGGACGACGCCGCCGGGCGCTATGCCGTCCTTTCGGAGGTCGCCGTGGCGCTGGGCGGACGCTCGGCGTTCTACTGCGGCTATTCGGGCGGCGCGTTCGTCAGCCGCTCCGCCATGCCCGTCCTGTCCGGCAGCGGCATCCTCGGCGCGGTGTATCTTTACGAATACGACGCGGAGCAGGGCGAGATCATCCGCGGTCTGCAGCGGAACCTCCGCAACATCTCCGCCGTGATCGGCGCGGTCGGCGTGATCGTGGTATACCTCTCCGCCGCCACGCTCACCGGGCGGATCAAGCGGCTGGCGGCGGCGGTCGGGGTCGTCAGCTCCGGCGATTACGCCTATCGCGTGGACGTACGCGGCAGCGACGAGATCGCACGGCTGTCGTCGGAGTTCAACGTCCTCACCGGTCGTCTGGAGAGCACCGAGGAGGTCCGGCGGCGGTTCGTTTCGGACGCCTCCCACGAGCTGCGGACGCCGCTTACCTCCATTAAAGGTTGGGGCGAAACGCTGACCTACGGCAATCAGGATAACGTTGACGAGCTGACGAGAAAGGGCTTGCAGGTCATCGTCAGCGAAGCAGGACGGCTGGAGGGATTCGTGGAAGAGCTGCTCGATTTCTCCCGCCTGCAAAGCGGCAGAATGACGCTGCGCCTGACAAAAACCGATATTCTTGCCGAGCTGGAGGAAACGCTCTTCACCTTCACGGAGCGCGCCGTCAGAGAGGGCTATAAGGTCAAAAAAGATATTCCCGAGGTTGCTTCGGTATCAAATGCCGACCCGAACAGGCTCAAGCAGGTGTTTATGAATATACTTGACAATGCGCTCAAGTATTCCCGTCCGGGCTCAAGTATTTACATTAAAGCGCAGTTTGAGAAAAACGACGGAAAAGACTTTGTCCGTATTTCGATTGCCGACCAGGGTTGCGGTATCTCTGCGGAGGATTTACCGCACGTCAAGGATAAGTTCTACAAAGCAAATGTCAGCGTCAAGGGCAGCGGTATCGGGCTGGCGGTCACGAATGAAATTGTCAACCTCCATCACGGTATCCTTGATATTGACAGCGTGGAGGGCAAGGGTACGCTCGTTACCATTCATTTGCCCGTTGACGAAATCTATCAAGAAGAAATTTAACAACTGAAAGGGTATTATAATGCCAAAAAAAACACATAAAACCTCTGTCGGCGGTCAGGCGCTGATTGAGGGCGTTATGATGCAGGGACCGAAAGGAATGGCGACTGCAGTCAGAAAAACAGACGGCGAGATTATTACGGAATACCATGAATTCACGCCGTTGCGCAATAAAAATAAGTTTTTTAACATCCCGATTATCCGCGGCGTTACCGCTTTTATCGAGTCGATGATTAACGGCTACAAGCTGTTGATGTATTCCGCCGAGGTTTCGGGTATGGATGAGCTTGAGGACGCCGAAATGTCCAAGTTTGAACAGTGGCTCGATGACAAGCTCGGCGATAAGCTGATGAAGATTATTATGGGTATCGCCTCCGTGCTCGGTATGGCGCTTGCCTTCCTCATCTTCTTCTATCTTCCCGTGTTCCTGTTTAACCGTATTAACAAGCTTGCCGGCGGCAGCCTGACGGCATGGCAGGGTACGTTCGAAGGTTTGCTGAAAATCGTCATATTCGTGGTGTATATGGTGCTGGTGTCGCAGATGAAGGACATCAAGCGCGTGTTCAAGTATCACGGTGCAGAGCATAAATCCATCTGCTGCTATGAGCAGGGGCTTGATTTAACCGTTGAGAATGTCAAAAAGTGTTCCCGTTTTCATCCGAGATGCGGTACCTCTTTTATGTTCTTTATGCTGATTCTCAGCATTGTAGTTGTGACCTTGTTATCGCTGGTCGTGCCCGCTGAGCTGAAAGCCAATACGGTTTTGTGGACGCTTATCAAGCTGCCCCTAATTCCGATTATTATGGGTATCGGCTACGAATTCATTCGCTATGCAGGACGTCATGATAACATCCTTGTTACCATTCTTTCTGCGCCCGGTCTGTGGATGCAGCGCATTACAACGAAAGAACCTGAGGATGATATCATTGAGGTTGGTATTGCATCACTCAAAGCAGTCATTACCGAAAACCCCGAGGACGATGAAATAAAGTAATGAATTTAAAGCAAGCATACAGTTATGCCGTTCATTTCTTAGAGGGCAACGGCGTTGATGAGGCAGATTTCAAGGCGCTTTGTCTGGCATGCCACTTGGCAGGAATTAAGAACAGCGAATATGCCGCGCATATGAATGACGATATCATTACCTCTCGTCTTGCAAAGCTGCTCTGGCGTGTCAAAAGCGGCGAGCCGCTGCAGTATGTGCTGGGTAAGTGGGATTTTTATGAGAGCGAATTCTATGTCGGCGAGGGTGTTTTAATCCCTCGTCCCGAAACGGAGGAACTTGTCGATTTAACAGTCAAGAGCGCAGCGAAGTTGACTAAGCCTGTTATCTTCGATTTGTGTGCCGGCTCCGGTTGTATCGGGCTGAGTATCGCTAAAAAACTGCCCGAAAGCATGGTGTACTGTATCGAAAAAAGCAAAGTTGCTTTTCGCTATTTAGAAAAAAACGCAGCCGGTATGCCGAATGCCGTACTGCTTTTGGAAGATATAAATACTGTACCTGATATACCGCCGGCAGATATGATTATTTCCAATCCGCCGTATATCCGCAGCAGCGAAATTGATTCGCTGCAAAGCGAGGTGCAGTATGAGCCGAAAATGGCGCTTGACGGCGGTACGGATGGGCTCGATTTTTACAGAATTATCAATGAAAAATGGGCGGATAAGCTCAAGGATAACGGACTGCTCTTCCTTGAAATCGGCAATGAACAGGGAGAAAGCGTCCGCGACATTTTAACCAATTTCAACAAGATAGAAATCAGAAAAGATATTTACGGCAATGACCGTATGGTCAAGGCTGTGAAAAGGTGATACAATGCTCTCTATTTTAAATCTAATGCGGCAGGGCGAATATATGCAGGCAGTGATTGTCATTCTGGCGCGCGCCTTCGTTGTATTCTGCTGTCTGCCGATTCACGAGCTGGCGCACGGCTGGGTAGCCAATAAGCTCGGCGATAATACAGCAAAGCTGCAGGGAAGATTAACCTTTAATCCGCTGGCGCATTTAAGCCCCATCGGAACGATTATGATTTTCCTGTTCGGTATCGGCTATGCCAATCCCGTGCCTGTTAATGCTAACAATTTTAAAAATCCGAAGCGCGATATGGCGCTGACGGCGCTTGCCGGTCCGACCTCCAACGTCATGATGGCGTTCATCTATGTTTTCATTTATTATGCCATCGGCAGGTTTGTCGGCGCGCAGTCAACTGTCGGCTCAGCGGTGATGTATTTCTTCTACTTTGCCGCTTCCGTCAATGTAACGCTTGCCGTTTTTAACCTGCTGCCGATTCCGCCGCTGGACGGCTCCAAGGTGCTTGCCGCCGTGCTGCCGTATAAGCAGTACGTCAAGTATATGCAGTATGAACGCTATGTGATGATAGGATTAATGATTCTCCTGTTTACCGGCGTGCTCAATGGCGTTATTTCAGGATTGGCAAGCATTCTGATGCGGTTAATCTCATTTATTCCAAGTCTTATCTTTTAATCAGGAACATTAAATGGAAAATATCACTTATAAGCTTGAGGTGTTTGAGGGGCCGATGGATTTGCTCCTTCACCTCATTAGTAAGCATAAACTGAATATTAACGATATCCCGATTGTGGAGCTCGTCAATCAGTATCTCGATTATGTGCGCGAAATGCAGGAGGCGGATTTTGATGTCGCCGGTGATTTTCTCGAAATGGCGGCAAGGCTGATCTGGATGAAGACCGCGGCGCTGCTGCCGCGTCCGGAGGAAGCCGAGGCGGTCAAAAAGGAATTGGAGGGAGCGCTGATC
>CALGGQ010000341.1 GCA_937915775.1 uncultured Clostridia bacterium
AGGCGCTCGGCCTTTCCTACTTCCGCGAAGAAAGATAAACAATAACCGACCGGGCGGCATTTGCCGCCCGTTGATGACAGAGGTATTACTATGGCAATGATTCATCAAGATGTAGAAAAAATTCTGGTAAGCGAGGAGGAGCTGCGCGCGATTAACAAGCGCCTCGGCGAACAGATTACCAGAGATTACGCCGGCAAAAACTTATTCATCGTCGGCATTCTGAAAGGCTCGATTTACTTCATGACCGACCTGACGAGAAACATTGACCTGCCGCTCGAAATCGACTTTCTCGGCGTATCGAGCTACGGCAGCAGCACCCGTTCCTCGGGTGAGGTCAAAATCGTCAAGGATTTGGATAAGGCGATTGAGGGCTACGATGTGCTGCTGATTGAGGATATTCTCGACACCGGCAGAACGCTGCAATATGTGAGCGAAATGCTTCAGTCCCGCAAGGCGAATTCCATCGCTATCTGCACCCTGCTGGACAAGCCGGAGCGCCGTGCGCCAGAGGTCAATATCCATCCAAAATATGTCGGCTGCGACGTACCGAACGAATTTGTCGTCGGCTACGGACTGGATTACGACCAGAAGTACCGCAACCTGCCGTACATCGGCTCGCTGAAGCGTTCCATCTATGAATAAACAGCTGCGCGTTCCCCGGGAGCTGACCTACGTTTTAGGCATGCTCTGCCTGCCGTTTGCCGTTTCCCTGATGACGAAGGCAAACCTCGGTCTTTCGATGATTGCGGCACCAACCTATATTATCAGCGAAAAAATCACCTTTTTAACCTACGGCCAGACGGAATACATCGCCCAGGGGCTCGTGCTGCTGGTGATGTGCCTGGTGGTCGGCAAGTTCAAATGGACGTACCTTACCTCGTATGTAACCGCGGTGATTTACGGCACGATACTGGACGGCTTTCTGTTTCTGATGCGCGGGCTTGAACTGAACGCGCTGTGGATGCGCGTCATCGCCTTTCTCATCGGAATGGTGGTGACCTCGCTCGGCGTGGCGCTGTTTATGAACACCTACCTCGCCCCTGCCGCATGGGATTATTTTGTGCGAACGGTGGTGGAGGAAAAGCACCTCGATTTGCGCAAATTCAAGCTCTGTTACGATTTCTTTTTCTTAATCGTCAGCGTCGCCCTCACGCTGCTGCTGTTTCAAAAATTCATCGGCATCACCTGGGGCACGCTCGTCATCGCTGCCGTGAACGGCAATCTGATAGCGTTTTTTGACAGGCAGATGAAAAAGCATTTTGACTTTTACGATTTATTCCCAAAACTGGCAGCAAAATTCTGAACACAAAAAAGGAACGGCGTGCATACCGTTCCTTTTTAATTATAAACTATTTAATAATTAACCCGCCAAACCCTTGCAAATTACCTGCGATACAGGTAAAATATGAAAAAACAGAAAAGGAGGCGTATGATGAAAAAGCAGCTTGCCAATATTGTATCTTCTTCCCGTATTCTGATGGGAATTGCGCTGTATTTCTTTTCCTCTGTCACCGGCTTTTTCCTGGCACTCTATACGCTTTGCGGCTTTACGGATTTAATTGACGGCCCGATTGCCAGAAAAACAAACAGTACGAGCGAGGTCGGCGCGTTTTTGGACACTGCCGGCGACGTCATCACCTATGTGGCGCTGGCAAAAATTCTGCTCGCGGCGCATATGGTACCCGTGTGGGTGCTCATCTGGTTTGTCACAAGCGCGGTGGGTATCGTCGCCTCCGGCTTCGTGGCGAAAAAGCGCTTCGGCAAATTTTATATCGTGCATTCCCTGTTCGGCAAAATCATGGGCTTCTTCGCGTTTGCGCTGCCCTTTGCGCTGTATTACAACATCATTTTTCTGTGCTACTGCGCGCTGTGCACCTCCGCGACGATTTCCGCTGTGGAATCCAACGTCATCCAGCTCAAGCTCAAGGAATTCAATCCGGACGTTATGGCAATCCACCAGTTGAAAAAACAGTAAGTATTGATAAAACAGCGGTGACTGATAACAGTCACCGCTGTTTTGTTTGTGATGAATAAATTGGAATTTGTCGAGATAGTGACCAGTGACCAGTGGCTAGTGACCAGTT
>CALGGQ010000342.1 GCA_937915775.1 uncultured Clostridia bacterium
TCGGGCAGACTAAAACGGAGTGAAAATATGAATATTGTTGCCATTCTTGCCAATGGCGTGGGCGCACGCTTTGGCAGTAACATTCCGAAACAATTTCATAAAATAAGAGGTAAGATGGTGATTGAATATGTCATTGAATCCATCTTATCCTCCAAAAGCATTGATAAATTGGTGATTGCCACCAATGTGGCGGATAACCGCGTTTACCTCGAGGATATCTGCAAGGAAAACGCGATTGATTTAATCGACGGCGGCAGCACCAGAAACCGCACGCTGAAAAATGTCATTGACTATATTGACGGTGCGTATGACTGCCAAAAGCTGATTGTCTGTGACGCCGTCAGACCGATGATTACGGGCGAGCTGATGGACGCTTATTTTCAGCTTCTGGATGATAACGATGCCGTTGTGACGGCGCAGAGCATTACGGATTCTCTCGGCTGTTATGACATCCGCCAGGTCAGACGTGAACGCTATTACCTGATGCAGTCGCCGGAGGGCTTTGCCTTTCCTGTGTTGCGCGACAGTTTTGATTCCGAATCACCGCTGACGGAGGTTACGCAGCAGCTGCCTGAGGACAGCAAAATTTACCTGTATTTCGATTTTGTCAATAACTTCAAGCTGACCTATCCTGCGGATTTAAAGTATCTTGAAGCATTGATTAAAGCGCGTGATAATCAGATTGATTTTTCCGATATTCTCAGCCAGGTTGACAGGCTGAATAAATTCCTCAGTATTTACCATCCTGCGGAAGCAAGAAAGTGGAAAGAGGAGCTGGAAAGCGCTATTCCGATTATGCTCAAAAACTGGCAAATTACGGATTATCGGCTGATAAAAACCTCTCATTTCGGCATTATCTTTATAGCCAAATCTATTCAGTACGGCAGCTGTGTGCTCAAAATCATTCCGCCGTTCATCAACCGTTATCTGCCTGAGCGCTCCTGCTATCAGAAAATCAATTCGCAGATTATGTGCGAGCTGTATGATTACGACGATAAAAGCAGTTCCATTTTGCTGGAAAAATGCGATGAAATTGACGTTCGCTTTAACAGTGAAGATGAAACGCTGCTGACGTTTTTTAAAACAGTGGTCAACGGCTATGCGAGCGAAACGGAAGCTGCTATCTTTAACGACTATGAAAAGGTGCTGAAGCATAAGCTCTTGGAAACGGATTTCAAGCATCAGAAAGAGCGGATTATGCAGTATGTCGGCAATGCTGTCAGCCTGTTTGATGCGACGTTTTCAGAGAGCAACAGGGTGCTCATTCACGGCGATTTGCACCGCTATAACATTATGGCGAAAAACGGTCTGATTTGCGCGATTGACCCCATCGGATATTTAGCGCCGAAGGAGTTTGATATTGCGCGCTATATCGGTACGGAGTTAACGGATACCGATACAGATAAAAGCGTATTATTTAACAGCCTGCTCGATTATTTCTCCGTCATCTGCGACCGCGAAAAAATTCGTAAGGCTACGGTAATTGATATGATTTTCAGGCTGCATAACAGCCTGTTTGAAAACGATAATTATGACCTGACGGACAGATGGCTGTCTGTTCTCGACGCAATTGCAATTTAACCGAAGGGGGATACATATGAAAGGAAAGTTTAA
>CALGGQ010000343.1 GCA_937915775.1 uncultured Clostridia bacterium
CATGTTCCAGACGGCGCTGCCGTTTTTCGTCACCTCCCTGCTTAAGCTGCCTGAGAGCATGTCCACGCTCTATTTCGTGCTCATGACCGCGCTCTCCGTCATCTTCTTTTTCCTAAAGGCCTCCGGTCTGTTCGGCAAAAAAAACGCCGGTCCTGCCATCAATGACCGTCTCCAGGACGCCCCCGGAAGCGTAGGCAACCACGGGGCGGCCGCAGGCCTGGGCTTCCACCGGGATAATGCCGAAGCGCGCTGCGCCGCGGTTGACGGCTTCAAACACATCTTCAAACTGACGGTGATACTCTATCGGTGAATCGGGAAACAGCGCCGCCGCTGCTTCGCCGCTGTAGGCGCCGTCCACACCCTGACAGGCTATCGGCGCACCGTCCGCCGTCAGCGTTTTACCGCCCTTCGCTTGCTGTACCAATTCGCGCAGCTCCTCCCCGCCGCCGGAAATCTGATGCTGCAGGGCGCGGGACGCATCCATCGCTGCGGAAAAAATCGTCTTAATCGCGTCGCTGTGCTCGCCGCACTTTGCGGCAACATCGTCGAGGATCTGCTGCTCGCGCTCCTGATTGAGCACGGGCAGATGGTTCTTTATTTTATATTCGGCAACGGCGCGCGATATCTCCATTCTCCTTAAAAGAAGGGGTATCAGCGCATCGTCCACCGCGTCAATTTCATCTCTGAGTTCTTTTAATTCGTTCATTTGCCAAAGTCCTATAGTTTGTTTTGTTATAACAGCATATCCAGCAGCCCGATTGCCACCGCCGCCTCAATCACAGGCACCGCACGCGGGACAATGCAGGCATCGTGCCTGCCGTGAATGACAAGCGTTTCGTTTTCCATCGTCTGCAGGTTCACACTCGGCTGAGGTGCTGCAATGGACGGCGTCGGCTTGATCGCAACGGAAAGCACCAGCGGCGCACCGCTTGTCAGCCCGCCTAGCACACCGCCGTTATTGTTCGAGAGCAGCGCCACCTTGCCGTCCTTCACGGTATAACCGTCGTTGACCGTCTGTGCGTTTGCTGCAGCAAAATCAAAGCCAAGCCCGAACTGCACGCCCTTGACGGCAGGCACGGCGAACAGCAGCGCTGAAAGACGGCTCTCCACCGTGTCAAACAGGTTGCCGCCGAGCCCTGCCGGCAAGCCGACTGCGGCACATTCAATTTCACCGCCGACGCTGTTTTGCTGTGCTTGGTATTGCGCGATTTCCGCACGCATGGCAGCCTCTTTATCAACGTCCAGCACGGGAAAACGGCCGTCTGTCAGCCGTTCCAGCTGCTCCTTGGTAACGGCATTGAAATCAAAGCTGCTGTCGCTCACCGCGCCGATACGTTTGATATGCGCGCCGACGGTAATGCCCTTTTGCGCCAATAGCTGCTTGGCAACCGCACCGGCAAAAACGAGCGGCGCCGTCAGCCGTCCGCTGAAATGACCGCCGCCGCGAATATCGTTGCAGCCGCCGTATTTCACATAGGCGGGATAATCGCTGTGGCTCGGGCGCGGCACAAGCGCGATATTTTCATAATCTCCGCTTTTTGTATTTGTATTCTCTATCAGCATCGCCAGCGGCGCGCCGGTGGTGACGCCGTTCAGCACGCCCGATACAATATGCGGCGCGTCCTTTTCCCGTCTGGCAGTAGCGCCTGCCTGGTTACCGGGCGCACGGCGTGCCAGCTCAGCGTTGATTTCGTCCATATCCAGCTTGGCGCCAGCCGGCAGACCGTCTATCACGCAGCCGATGGCTTCGCCGTGGCTCTCGCCGAAGATACTGAGTTTCAGTTTTTCACCTGTCATAGATGACATGGGCTTTTCCTCCCAATGCGTTATAATCTTCGAAAAAGGCGGGATAGGATTTGCGGATGCTCAGCGCATCGTCTATCACCGTTTCACCGTCGGCAGCCAGTGCCGCCATACTGAACGCCATCACGATGCGGTGGTCGTTATATCCCGCGAGTGCAGCGCCGTGTACCGCGCCGCCTTTCATCATCATCCCGTCAGCAGTTTCCACAGCGTCAACCCCCATCTTCTTCAGGTTTGTCACTACGCTCGTAATTCTGTCCGACTCCTTGAGCCGCAGGCGCTCGCCGCCCGTGATGACGGTTGTTCCCTCGGCAAAGGCGGCTGCCACCGCAAGCGACGGCACCATATCGGGAATATCGGCAACATTGACTTCTGCCCCGTGCAGCGCGGACTTTCTGACCGTCAGCGTTGCGCCGTCTGCGGTAATATCCGCACCGAAGCGGCGCAGAATTTCGACGACCTTTTTATCGCCCTGGCAGGAAGCCGGATTCAGCCCGCGCAGCGTTACCTCACCCGTCAGCGCACCGCCGACCAGAAAGAACGCCGCCTGCGACCAATCCGCTTCCACGGTGTAATCCCGCCGGCAATAGGCCTGATTGCCTTTGATATAATAGTTATTCTCTTTTTCCGTAATCTCTATACCGTAATCGCGCAGCACCTGCAGCGTCATCTCCACATAAGGCTTTGATTGGAGCGGTGTGGTCAGCACAATTTCGCTGTCGCCGGTGAGCAGCGGCAGCGCCAGCAGCAAGCCCGTGATATACTGTGAGCTGATATCGCCGGCGATGGCATAGGTGCCTGCCGTCAGCTGTCCGCTAATACGCAGCGGCAGACCGCCCTCACTTTCGCACCTCACGCCGTGCTCCGGCAGCAAGCGCAGATATTCGCCGATAGGGCGTTCGCACAGTCTGCCCTGCCCAACAAAGGTCACTTCCCTGCCGAGCGCCGCCGCAACGGGAATCAGAAAGCGCAGGGTGGAGCCGGATTCGCGGCAGTTAATCACTCCGCTGCCGTCGGCAAGCGCCTGTAGCGCCTCTCGCGTGGCGCAGATATCCTCGGAATCCGCTAACGGCTGCACGGTGCCGCCGCCTGCCAGAAACGACGCAATCAGCGCGCGGTGCGCCGCGGATTTTGACGGCGGGAGCGACAGAGCGCCGTGCAGTATTGCGTTTTGAAGAAGAACCTTTTCCATATTATACGTCAAAAAATGCCGGCACCGTATCAAACGGGACGGGATGGATATAGCCGTCGCCGATTTGATGCAGCAGCACGAGCTTAATCGCACTGCCGGTGCGTTTTTTATCGCTGCGCATGGCAGCCACAATTTCATCAAGCGGATGCGTATCCGCCGTCTGCAAGCCGTACTGCTTCAGAACAGCGGCAATGCGTTTGGCGCAGCCCGCTTGGGTGAGCCCGTTTCGCTCGCCCGCTTCGCACAGCAGCACCATCCCGATACCGACGGCTTCACCGTGCGATATCGTCGTAAAGTTATGCAGCTTCTCAATCGCGTGACCGGCGGTGTGACCGAAATTCAGCAGCGCACGTTCGCCCTGCTCCTTTTCATCGCGTTCCACAACCTCCGCCTTGCGCTTCACGCATTCGTAAATAATATCCTCAATGATGCCATGCGCATCGTTTTTCTCTATCTTTTCAAACAGGCTGGCACTTTTGATGCAGCCCATCTTAATGGCTTCCGCCATACCGTCCGCAAAATAGTGCGGCGGCAGGGTATCCAGCGTATCGGGGTCAATCAGCACCAGCACGGGCTGATGGAACGCGCCGAACAGGTTTTTGCCCTGCGGCAAATCCACGGCGGTTTTGCCGCCCACTGAACTGTCCACCTGCGCGAGCAGCGAGGTCGGTATCTGTACAAAATCAATTCCGCGCAGATAGACGGCTGCGGCAAGCCCTGCCATATCGCCCGTCACGCCGCCGCCGAGCGCGACAACCAAATCCTTGCGCGTCAATTCCTTTTCAGCAAGGAACTCCGCCATCTGAATGACGGTATCCGTCGTCTTGGACGCCTCACCGGCAGGAAACACAAAGGTAAACACCTCAAAGCCCGCTGCTTTCAGTTGTTTCTCAACGGTTTCGCCGTAGAACTCGCAGACGTTGCTGTCGCTAATCAGGCAGACCTTTTCCGCCTGACTGACGGCACGGATATACGCACCGCAGGAGGAAAGAATGCCCTTTTCAATCAGAATATCGTAGCCCTTTGCTACCTTCACCGTCAGTTTTTTCATCAGCCGATTTCCTCTTTAATGCGGTTGCCCTCTTTCATCAGGGCGGTCAGCGCGTTGCCGTCACCGTTCACGATATTATACTTAAAGCGCATCAGGTTGGAGACTAAGTCGTCAATCTCCCGCACCAGCGGCTCCTTGTTATCCAAAAACAGCTGCGTCCACATCTCCGCGTTGATTCTCGCCACACGGCTGACATCGCGGTAGGAGCCCGCCGAATAACCCGCGTGCATCGGCGCCAGCGGCGACAAAACGTACGAGCAGGCAAGCACATGCGCAATCTGCGAGGTAAAGGCAATCATCTCGTCGTGGTGCTCGGGCGTGCTCAGGGTGAACATGCCAAAGCCGCAGGGCTCGAGCAGGGTCTTGAGGCGCTCGAGCACGTCGAGCCTACAGAAGTCATCCATGTCGCGTGGAGGCACCACCACCATAGGGGCACGGTGGAACATGTTTGCGCGCGTATGGGCGAAGCCGGAGTATTGGGTTCCCGCCATGGGATGGCATCCCACGAAGGTCCAGGGACGTTCCTTGGCGATGGCGAAGCATTCCTTGCATATGCGTCGCTTTACGCCCGCGATGTCGATCACGATGGCGCCGGGGGAGATGCTTGGGGCCATGGAGCGCAGCCACTCTATGGACACCTGGGGGTACCCGGCAAGGATTATGAGCTCGCAGGTGTCCACGCTCGTCTCGTCGAGCACGCCGTCCACGCACTCGATCATTGCCAGGTCGAGTGTCGAGCGCGTGCGGTTCCACGCGTATACCTCGGTGCCGCCCTCGTGTAGGGCCTTGGCAAAGGACCCGCCAATGAGCCCGAGCCCCAAGATTGCGACCCTTCCGGGCACGAAGCGTGCGTCTGCGGGGATGCTTGGGTGGCGAAACTCCAAGACCTCGGGCGTGGTTGTGCTCTGCATGCCTACTCCTCCACGAGATTTGCGGTCACGGCCTCGCGTATCAGCGCGATACGACGCATCATGAGGGCGAACTCGTCGGGAGTGAGCGCCTGCGCACCGTCCGTCCAGGCCTCAGGGGGGTTTGCGTGGACCTCGATCTGCAGGCCGTCGGCGCCGGCAGCGGTCGCCGCACAGGCGGCAGGGCCCACATAGCGTGCATATCCCGTGGCGTGGCTGGGGTCAGCCATCACAGGCAGGTGCGTGAGGCGCCTGAGCACCGGTATGGCGTTGACGTCAAAGGTGGTGCGCGTGCGCGTCTCGAAGGTGCGGATGCCGCGCTCGCACAGGATCACGTTCTCGTTGCCCCCGGCCATGATGTCCTCCGCGCTCATCAACAGCTCCTCGAGGGTGTTCGCCA
>CALGGQ010000344.1 GCA_937915775.1 uncultured Clostridia bacterium
CGCGAACTCGTAGAGAAATTTATAATTCCACTGAAAAGTTGCGCCCTTGATTAAGCTGTCGTCGGGGATTGAGTGATGCGGTGCCCAGATAATTTTCTTCGCATCGGGACGCGCCATTTTCCAATCAAAATGAAAATTTGCATTTTTATCAAAGAAATCTATTGCCGCGTCGGCAACTCTGTATAGCGTGTCCTTGTCCTCAATGATGGGCACAAGTTCCTTGCCCTTTTGAATGGCGTTGCCAAAGGTACCGCCAAAGGATACGATATAACCGCTTTTACCCTGCCAAGCCTCCGTCGGGCACGCCTTAACACATCTGCCGCAGTTGTTGCATTTGTCTTCTTCAACGGTGATTTTTCCGTTTGATATTGTAATCGCATTTGTTCTGCACGCTTTTTCACACACGCCGCAGAAAATACAGCTGTTGGCGTTCCAGTTAATTATGTAACCTCCCTTAACGCCAAAATCGTTTTCCTCTGCTTTAAGACAGTTATTCTGACAGCCCGTTACTCCGAATTTGAATTTATGCGGAAGCTGTCTGCCGAAATATCTGGCGTCTAAATCACTTGCGATTTCGTAAGCGTCAATACAGCCGCTCGGACAGCACTTGCCTGCCTGACAGGCGGTAACTGTTCTGACTCTCGGACCGCATACTCCGGGTACAACGTTGCCCTTTGCCAAATCCGCCTTAACGGCTTCAATATCCTCTAATTTAATGAAAGGTATTTCAACGCCCTGACGTGAGGTAAGGTGAACGTAGCCCTGCCCGTATTTATCGGCAACAGCCTGAATAGCTCTGAGCTGCTCGCTCGTTACCGTTCCGCCAACTACTCTTAGCCTGAGCGAAAAGGTGTTCTTTTGTTTTTGTCTCATAAAGCCGCCCGCTTTAAGAGCCGCATAATCTACTGCCATAATATTCTCCTACTCCTTTAATGCGTTATCAAAATCGCTGATTAAATCATTTATGTTCTCAATGCCTACACTGATTCTGATTAAATCATCATACACGCCAGCCTGCTCCTGAAGTTCCTTTGAGGAATGTGCAAAAATGGTTGAGGCAGGGTGAACAACAAGTGTTTTACTGTCGCCGATATTAGAAACATTAAGCGCATATTTCAGCGAATTAATCACTTTGAAGGCACGCTCCTTTGAGCCAAGCCGAAGTGTAAGTATTCCACCTGCCATACCGTTTCTGAACTGCTTTTGGCAAAGTTCCTCATCGGTAAAAAGCGGATAACCCACCTTGCCGTACTGAGTCAAATGCTCTGCGAGCGCCTTTGCGTTTTCGCATATCCGCTCCATTCTGAGGGCTAAGGTTTCAAGTCCGTTGATATTTAAAAAAGCATTCATCGGTGCCAGACAGGCGCCCATATCACGCCATACTGAATTTTTCAGCCTTGCGGTAAACGCCATTTTACCGAATTTAAGGTATTCGCTGAAATGCTCATATTTACCGTTATTCCAATTGAAAGAAGCGCCGTCAATAATGACCCCGCTGATTGCCGAGCCATTCCCGTTGATATATTTTGACGAGGAATGGATTACCAAGTCTGCACCAAGCTTCAGCGGATTAACAAGCACAGGCGTTGCTGTTGTACTGTCGATAATCAGCGGCAGGTCATAGGAATGAGCAAGCTCTGCGAGCGCCTCTATATCAACAACATTCAGCTTTGGATTGCCGATTGCCTCGGCAAATATTAATCTCGTTTTTTCGTTAATATGCTTTTCAACATTTTCAGCAGTAAAGTGGTTTACAAATACTGAAGTAATTCCCAGCGGCTTTAAATCTCTGAACAAATCCAACGTGCCGCCGTATAGCCCCGTAGGTACTATGATTTCATCCCCACTTTTCAGTATATTCAAAAATGCAGTAGCAATAGCGGCAGAGCCTGAGGAACAGGCGGTTGCCGCAAAACCGCCCTCAAGCTGCGCCATTCTCAGCTCATAATTATTAACGGTGGGATTGCCGATTCTTGTATAAGCAAAGCCCGCTGTTTTCCCGCTGAATACAGCCTCTAATTCCTCTGCGCTTTGATGAGCAAAGGCGCTTGTCTGAAAAATCGGCAACTGTGTTGCCCCTTTAAAATCGCTATACTGCTCTGCTGAATGTAAAAGCCTTGTTTCAAGTTCCATGATTATCACCAAAAAAGGTTACACAGGGAACCGCTGTTCCTGTGCAACCTCTGTTTTTCAGTCAGTTACATAATCTTCTCTTTTCTGTTGTATCAAGCTGTATCGGTATGCCGTCTTGAACGACTATTGTAACCGTACCGTATTTAAGGTCTGAATTAAGTATCTTCTCAACCTCGTTTAAGCACTGCCTTATCGACGCCTCTTTCTTTTTATTAACTGTATCCATGATATACACCCTTTTACCTATCTGTTTAGTAGGTTTTATGTTTATGGTATTATAACATTTATATGCCAAATGTCAAGTTTTTTATTGCATTTAATGTAATTTCCATATCCTCTGCGGTATGAGCGGCGGATAAAAACATTGCCTCAAACTGACTCGGAGCGACATATATTCCGCTTTTAAGCAGTTGTGAAAAGTAATTTGCATACTGCTTAGTATCACATCTCAGCACGTCCTTGTAGCTTTCAACTTTCTTTTCAGTAAAGAACACTGATAAAAGCGAGCCGCAGCGGTTGACGTTCATTCCTTTTTCTTTATATGCAATTTCAATGGTGCTTGCCTTTTTCTCAAGAGAAGAATAGATGCTGTTCTCTCTGAGAATTTTCAGAGTTTCAATTCCCGCTGTTACCGCAACGGGATTACCCGACAGCGTGCCCGCCTGATAAACATTTCCGACGGGCGCAACAACGCTCATTATCTCCTCTTTACCACCGTAAGCCGCTAAGGGCATACCGCCGCCTACAATTTTGCCGAGCGTTACCAAATCAGGCGTTATTCCGAAGTACTCCGCCGCACCGCCAAAGGCAAGGCGAAAGCCTGTAATAACCTCGTCAAATATAAGGAGCGCGTTGTGCCTTTCCGTAATATCGCGAAGAAAGGCAAGAAAATCTTTTTTCGGTGCAACGACGCCCATATTAGCAGCAACAGGCTCCACTATCACGGCAGCAATATCATCATTGACCTTAAACAATGCTTCAACGGATTTCACACTGTTATATTCCGCCAGCAGTGTGTTTTCCGCATATCCCTTTGGAACGCCTGCACTGTCCGGCACGCTTTCTGTCAGTAATCCGCTACCCGCCTTAACGAGCAGTCCGTCGCTGTGACCGTGATAACAGCCTTTGAATTTTATGATTTTGTCCTTGCCCGTGTACCCTCTTGCGACGCGGATAGCGGACATCACCGCCTCCGTCCCGCTTGATACAAGGCGGATTTTTTGTGCGGCTGGATAGGCATCACAGATAAGCCGTGCAAGTACAGTTTCCTTTTCTGTCGGTGCGCCGAAGGTTAATCCGTTTTCACAAGCCGCTTTTACTGCGCCGACTACTCTGTCATCAGCGTGACCTAAAATGCATGGTCCCCAGCTCATAACATAGTCAACATATTTTCTGCCGTTGGCATCGTATATTTTACTTCCCTTTGCCTTTTCAATGAACAGCGGAGTCTGACCGACTGCATTAAACGCTCTCACGGGAGAGTTTACGCCGCCAATGATATATTTTTGTGCCTCATCAAAAAGTTTATTATTCATCAATCCACCCTGCAAAATCAAGTGCGTGATAGGTAATGATTCTGTCCGCGCCGGCTCGCTTCATTGAAAGCAGATTTTCACACACAATTCGCCTTTCGTCAATCCATCCGTTTGCCGCAGCCGCTTTCACCATTGCGTATTCTCCGCTGACGTTATAGGCAATCAGCGGCAGGTCAAATCGCCGCCTTGCTCTTTCTGTAATATCTCCGTAAGCAAGTGCAGGCTTGATAATAATCATATCCGCACCCTCGTTTATATCCTCTTCAATTTCACGCATAGCTTCTCTTGCGTTGGCAGGATCCATCTGATACGATTTTCTGTCACCAAAGTGAGGAGCAGAGCCTGCCGCATCACGGAACGGACCGTAAAAAGCAGAGGCGTATTTTGCCGCATAGCTCATAATCGGCGTGTTTATATAGCCGTTTTCATCAAGCGCTTGGCGGATTGACGCCACTCTGCCGTCCATCATATCGGACGGGGCAATGATGTCTGCTCCTGCCTCGGCAAGGGATACCGCTGCCGCAGAAAGCAAGGGAAGCGTTTCGTCGTTGAGTATCTCGCCCTTGCACACAATGCCGCAGTGACCGTGGCTCGTATATTCACACAGGCAGACATCAGCAATGACAAGCAGATATGGATATTTATCTTTAATGTGTCTGATGGCTCTTTGCGTAATGCCGTTTTGGTTATATGCCTCGCTGCCTCTTTCGTCCTTGTGTGAGGGGATACCGAAAATGAGCACGGCGGGTATTTTTGCTGCCTCAACCCTATCAAGCTCCTCGTCAATTCTGTCAAGCGAATACTGAAAGATATTCGGCATTGAAGGAACCTCTGACTTTATATTCTCGCCCTCGATAACAAAAATCGGGTAAACTAAATCGCTCACATTGACCTCGGTTTCGCGCACAAAGGAGCGAAGCTGTTCACTGCTTCTTAATTTTCTTAAACGCATCATTGTGTATTACCTCAATTATTCCGTCGATAGTGTGTGTATCTGCCGTTAAATAATCATTTGTATAGTTTGATAATTCCGTTGCCGTTGCCCTGCCTATGCAAACAGGTTTTGAATTTCCAAGGGTGTTTCCGCTTTCAAAAAAGCACTTAACGCCTGCAGAGGAGGCAAAGACGATATAGTCCGTACTTACCGTTATGTTTGTCGGCTTTATTGCCGTTTTGTATATGTTCTCATTTCCGAGTACTAATGTTTTTTTGTCAGGCATTTCATAAAGCAGGGTTTCTCTGTCAAATCTGCTCGGAATAAAGTCCGCCTTAATTCTATACTGCAAAAGCTTTTTAGCAGTTTCACTGCCAACACAGGCAAATTGAAGATGCGCAATCTCCCGTATATCGTCAATATGGCTGAAGAATAATTCGACAGCATTTGAGCTTAAAAAAGCAATTTGCTCGTATTCCTTGCAGTCAAAAATATATTCCTGCGGGATGATTTCAACAATAGGATAGATATATGTATTTACATACCTTTCGCTGAATTTTTTGCAAAATGCACTGGTGGCGAAAACACTGACGCTCGGCACGGTTTTTCTGAAATCAAGTGCGGCTGTATTGCCGACAACAAGAACAGCCGGCGCTTTAGCATTTTTCGCCTTTTCCGATATGCTTTCAAGGTCGCCGTCAATGCGCATTTGTTCAGCAGTAAATCCGTTTGAAAGCAGGCTTGCAGGCGTATGCTTATCCTTACCGTTTTCCATCAGCCTTTGACATATTGAGGCAATTTTTTTAACTCCCATTAAAAACACAAGCGTTCCGTCAAGCTTTGCAAGAGCCGCATAGTTTTCTTCTTTTTCGCTTGCGGTATGTCCTGTAACAACGGTGAAGGACTGTGAAACGCCTCTGTGAGTTACGGGTATTCCAAGCTCCTCTGGAACAGCCACGGCTGAGGTAACACCGGGGATTATCTCATACGGTATGCCGTTTTCCTGCAGGGCAAGAATTTCTTCTCCTCCCCTGCCGAAAACAAAGCTGTCTCCGCCTTTAAGGCGAACAACCCTTTTACCCTCGTTTGCATTTTCAATAAGTATTTTGTTAATTTCTTCCTGCGGCTTACTGTGTTTTCCGCTGCGTTTGCCGACATAGATTTTCTCAGCATTTAACCCGTTCAAAAGTGATTTGTCAATCAAATCGTCATAAACCACTACCTCGGCAGCTTTCAGTGCGTTAAGCCCTTTAACGGTGATTAAATCCTTGCCGCAGCCCGCGCCTGTCAGCGTAACAGTTCCGATTTTATTTCGTTGCATAGCGTTATGTAATCCGTTCCTGATTTTGTCATTTTTTTGTTTTGGTACATCGCAGCAACAGTATATTCATCGCCGATAATTTCACAATGTACACCGAGCGGTACCGAGCAATCCGCTTTTAAAAGTGAAAACATATATCTTTCCGCTTTAAAGCGTCTTTCTGTTTCTTTGTCGCTGATGCTGTGCAGCAGTGCGGCAGTTTCAGTATCATCAACGCGGCATTCCACGGCAATAATTCCCTGACACGCAGACGGTATAAATTCATTGACATCAAATGGAACTACATCAAAATCCGATAAGTCGGCACTGAGCCTGTCAAGCCCTGCCTTTGCAAGAATAATTGCGTCATATTCTCCGCTTCTCAGCTTGCTGAGTCTTGTGTCAACATTACCTCTGATACTCTCATATTCTGCATCAGGGTAGAACCTTTTACATTCCGCAATTCGTCTGGGGCTGCCCGTGCCGATTAGTTTGATTTCAGTTATACCCTTTCGTATAATCAGTAAATCCCTGCTGTCAACCGCTTTAGGTGTTCCTGCAATCATCAGTCCGCTTTCAAGCTCATAGGGTAAATCCTTACCGCTGTGAACAGCGATATCGGCCCGACCATCAAGCAGGTATTGCTCGATTTCCTTAACAAACAGCCCTCTGCCGCCGATTGAATTAATCGGTGATTTTTGGTCACGGTCTCCCTTAGTTGAAACAATAATCAGTTCAACCTGAGCACCGTTTTTTTCCAGTGCTGTTTTGACTATATTCGCCTGTATTAAGGCAAGCTTGCTGCCCCGTGTTGCAAGTTTTAGCTTCATAGTAATTCGTTCAGCTTTTCCTTTAATATTTTCGCCCGTTCCTTTTGGTCAGGCACTGTCTTTTTTAATTCGTTTCTGAGCGTATATAATTCGTCAATAATATGCTCTGCATTGTCAGGTATCACCTTTTCCGCTTCGCTTCTTATGTACTGAGAAAAAGCAGGGCTTTTCCCTGCAGAAGTGATACCGATGACCAAATCGCCTTTTTTAATAAGGCTTGGAAAAATGAAGGTGCACAGCTCAGGGTTATCAACAATATTCACAGGTATACCCTTGCTATTGCAAAGCTCGCTGATATGCCTATTGAGCTCACTGTCATCACTCGCGCCGATGACATAGTCTGCGCCGTCAAGGTCGCTGTCCTCAAACTTTTTTATTATTGCGCCGTCTATATCCGTGCGCTCTGCAATGACGGTTATGTTATCGGTAAAATGCTTAAGGCGTTCTATTTTACCCTTGGCAACGCTGCCTCCTCCTATTACGAGGAATTTCTTACCCTCAATATTTTCAAAAAATGGGAATAAAATCATTTCTTTTTCTCCATTCTTTCAAAAACAGCCGCAAACGCCTTGAATTCATCAGCACTTGAAAGGTTGCGAAAATCGTAAATAAAATGCTTAAGCTCCTCGCCGACCTCAAGCGGCATCAGCCGGTGCATTAACAATTCCTTTTGCAGTGCGTCGATGTCCTCGTCTATGATTTGCATTGCCTCACTGACGGAATCCTGCTTCAATGTTCTGTTTTTATTTGCCATTACAGCGATTTCTTCAAACGTAATAACATTTTCAAGAGAAGTATCAATATCTCTCGGCACCGCAAGGTCAATAAATAATTTGTCTGTACTTTCAAATTCATCTTTCATTATAGTGAAGTGCGGACTCTTAGTCGCTGAAATAACAATGTCGGCCTGATTGATGTACTCATATCTTTCTTTGTAATCAATCTGTTTAACCTGATTATTTATGTCATGCTTATGAACGGTGGCATATATTTCAAAATCACCCGCGGAGATTAAATTCTTAATTATCTTATTTCCTATATCTCCGCTGCCGCCGATAACAAGCACTGTCTTTCTCCCATCCTTGTACTTTCGGCACAAATCTGCTGTAAGCGTTGCAACGGATACGCTGCTTTTTGAAAGAAGCGTATCTGTCTTAATTCGCTTTGCACAGGTTATCGCCGCCTTAAAAATTGTGTTAATTTCATAATTTGTGTATCCGTTTTCAAGGGAATAAGTGTAAGCAGCTTTTACCTGTCCTAATATTTCATCCTCACCGAGCAGCATACTGTCAAGTCCGCAGGCAACCTTAAATAAGTGATTGACTGCTTCGCTGTTATCATAAATCAAAATATACTTTTTTAATTTACTGAAGTATTTATCGATTATATCATAAAGAAAATCCACTCCGTAAAATTCCATCCGGTTGCAGGTATTAAGTAAAACTCCGCAGCCGCTTTCTTTAAGAACATCCTCAGAAAGAGAAGCCTTGTTTCTTATTTGCTCATCGACCCTTTTATAATTCAAACTGATGCAAAACAATTTTTCCTTCTCCCTCTTGACAATTGGCTTAATTCGTGATATTATACTTGCAAACATTTGCCTACTATTTCTATAGGTTTTATGTGTAATATATCACTTAACTACTAAAAAGTCAATAGTATAAAAATGAATTTACACCTCCTGACTTCACAAGAAGAGGGATACTGCGGTATCATCAGGCGGTGATTTTTTATGGAGGACACAACATGGAAACGCTTACACTCTCACCACAGGAAAAAAGAATCGAAGCTGCAAAGGGTAAGATACTTTTCAGAACACCAAGAACGCAGAGAATTTATGACAGCTTTCAGCATACAAAATCAGCCGTGGATATTCAGCGTGCAAAATACTTTACCGAAAGTTTTAAGCAGACAGAGGGGCAAGCGCTGTCGCTTCGCTGGGCAAAGGCGCTATATCATATCGCTGAAAATATTGATGTTATTATTAATGAGGATGAGCTGCTCGTAGGCAGAGTGGGCAAAAAGGGGAAATACGGACTGGTATACCCTGAGCTTGACGGCTGCTTTTTAAAGGAATTTGCTCTGCAGAGCAAGAGCCGTGAACAAAGCCCGTTTGAGATTGACGACGAGGACATTAAAATCATTGAAAACGAGATTGAGCCGTACTGGCACGGAAAGACCTATTATGAGGATTTGGCGCATTCCCTTCCTCAGGACATTTTAAGGCTCACCTACGAACCGAGCGATCTATTTACCTCTCGCTTTATTGTTAACGAAACCTCTTCTATGAGAAGCGCCTTACAGTGGGTTCATGATTATGCACGAGGTATTAACGACGGCTTTGAGACAATTAAAAACGAAGCAAAAGAAAAGCTCTCACAGCTCGATGAATATAATCCGCAGGATACGATTGATAAGGCGGATTATTTAAACAGCATTATTATTGTTTGTGATGCGATTATTCTATGGGCAGAACGTTATGCGGCGCTTGCCTCTTCACTGGCTGAAAACGAAAACGATCCCTCAAGAAAAGCAGAGCTGGTTCAAATTGCCGAAAACTGCCGCACGGTACCGCGCTACCCTGCCAAAACGTTCTGGCAAGCGATGCAGGCGCAGTGGTTTATTCAGATGTTTAGCCGCTTAGAACAGAAAACAGGTACTACTATTTCCAACGGAAGAATGGATGAATACCTGTATCCATATTATAAAAAGGATTTAGAAGAGGGCAGAATTACAAGAGATGACGCAAAACAGCTGTTTGAATGTATGTGGCTCGGAATGGCGCAATATCAGGATTTATATATCTCCCCTGCCGGCGCAAAGTTCAGCGAGGGATACGCTCACTGGGAAGCAGTAACCGTCGGCGGTGTTGATAAAAACGGGAATGATATTACTAACGAGCTAAGCTATATTCTTCTTGAAAACAAGCGCGAATTCCCGCTCAATTACCCCGACCTGGCAGCGCGCATTCACAAGGACTCGCCCGAAGCATTTTTAGAGGAAATTGCTCAAACCATTAAAGACGGCTCCGGATTCCCGAAGCTGATTAACGATGATGAGGTTTTGCCGATTCTTCTCTCACGCGGTGCAGATATTGAAAGTGCACGTGAATATGCTGTTTCCGGCTGTACAGAGGTGCGTATGCCCAACCTTGACACCTTTACGACGCCGTGCCCGTATCTCAACCTCGGCGCCGTGATGGAGCTGACGCTCTTTAACGGAAGAATGGTAAAATACGGTGATGAACTGCTGACGCTTGAAACAGGCAATTTTAAAGATTTTGATAGCTTTGATGAACTATTGAACGCCTTTAAAGCCCAATTAGATTTTATATTGAAAACTGCTTTCCGTCAGCAATATATTGCTAACCGAATTCACGCTAAACACTTTGCCGCGCCTATGGGGTCAGCACTTCACAAGCTTTGTATGGACACCTGCAAGGATTTGCACAGTGAGCATATAGAGGGCGGTATTGATATTGGTTACTTTGATTTTATCGGTCTCGGCACTGTTGCGGATTCACTTGCCGCAATTCAAAAGAATGTATTTGAGGATAAAACCGTTAGCAAGGAGACGCTTCTGGAAGCGATTAAAAATGATTTTGAAGGCTTTGAATTTATTAGGCAGCGCCTGCTGCACTCGCCCGCTTACGGCAATGCAGACGAATATGCCGACAGATATGCCAAAATGATTGACCGCATCGGTATTGAATTTACACATCAGTATGCAAAATATCTTGGCGTTAATATGGATTTACGCTATGTATCACAAAGCTCCAACGTTCCGTTTGGAAAGGTGGTTGCCGCACTTCCTAACGGAAGAAAGGCAGGCACGCCGCTCTCTGACGGTATCATCACAGAGGAGGGAGAAAGCCAGCGCCTTGTATTTGTTGTTGGTGATAGTGTAGTTGAACATACTGGAATCACCGGAGGAATTGCCAAAAGCCAGTACCGTCTGTTTGCCGATTTCGCGGGCGATATTGGAAACCTTGTTCATCTTGACATCTTTGAGGACGAATTCGCCGCGGATGACTTTATCGTTTTTCTCATAGAAGTAATCCAAGCCGTCGGTATTACCCTGATGGGAGGCAAGATTCCA
>CALGGQ010000345.1 GCA_937915775.1 uncultured Clostridia bacterium
GGTGCCGGAAGCCATCGCCGCCGTAACGGCACAGATGCGCGTATCGTTTTCCGCCATTTTGAACAGCGCGTCACCGAACACAGACGAAAACGTATCGCCGCAGTGCTTCGGCTCGCCGGTGTTGACGTCAAACTTGCCGATACCGTGGAACTTGGACGGGTCGCGCTCCGCAAAATCATAACCCCTGCCCTTTTGCGTATAGACGTGCAGCAGGACAGAATGGTTATGCGCCTTTGCCGCCTTCATTGCGTCAATCAGCGCATCTAAATCATGCCCGTCAATGGGTCCGTAATAGCGGAAGCCCAAATCCTCAAAAAAGGTGTTTTTATAAACACGCTTTCGGATTTTCTGGCTGACCATCATAATAAAGCGAATCATCTGTGAGCCGAACTTCGGCACCTTTGCAATCGCTCTGGTGAACTTATTTTTAAAGGTGTTGTACTTCGGCGAAGTACGGATAGTCGTCAGATTTTTTGCCATCGAGCCGACGTTGCGGCTGATGGACATATTGTTATCATTGAGAATGACAATGAGATTATTGTGCTCATTGCCGGAATTATTCAGCGCCTCATACGCCAGACCGCCTGTCAGCGCGCCGTCGCCGATTACGGCAACGACCTTGCCCTTTTCCCCTTTCAGCGCCTTGGCTGCTGCCAGACCGACGGCAGAGGAAATGGAGGTAGAGGAATGACCGCTCGAAAAAATATCATGCGGGCTCTCAACCGGACGGGTAAAGCCGCTGATGCCGCCCTCTGTGCGCAGGGTGGAAAAGCTGTCACGTCTGCCGGTCAGAATTTTATGCGTATAGCACTGATGCCCAACGTCGAACACCAGCTGGTCTGTCGGCGAATTGAATACCTTATGCAGCGCTACCGTCAGCTCAACGACGCCGAGATTGGACGCTAAATGCCCGCCGTTTTCCGACACGGTATTAATCATCAGCTCACGGATTTCAGCGCACAGTTCATTCAGTTCGTCGATATTCAGTTTTTTTATATCTTTGGGAGAATTGATATTCTCAAGATAAGACATATACTCAACTCTTTTCAATGCAATATCATACTACCATCTGCATAAAAATGCAAGATGATAATAAATATACAGATACTTAATTTTCTCTGTCCACCAGATAGTTTGCCAGTGTAACAAGAAAATCCTTGTCCTCAAAGGCATCAAGGTAGGAAATCGCGTTCTTCGTCAGGCGCTCCACATCCTTTTGCGCCTTCTGCTCGCCTGCCAACGTCACATAGGTTGCCTTTTGGTTTTCCGCATCGGAACCGACAGGCTTGCCGAGCTTTTCTTCATCGCCGAGAACATCGAGCAAATCGTCCTTAATCTGAAACGCTACGCCGAGATTATATGCGAAGCCGGAAGCGGCAGACAGCTTTTGTGCATCCGCTCCTGCGGCAATACATCCCAGCAGGCACGCCGCGGAAATCAGCGCACCGGTTTTCAGCCTGTGCACGGTAACCAAATCGGCAATGGACGGCTCGATTTTGGACTCATACATTAAATCCAGCACCTGACCACCTATCATACCGCCGACGCCGGCATTCTGCGCGAGCAGCGCAACTGCCTGAGCAATGCGTTCTGCCGGAAGCTCCGCAGCCGTCAGCAGTTCAAAGGCGTGCGTGAGCAGTGCGTCGCCGGCAAGCAGCGCCGTCGCCTGACCGAACATCTTATGACAGGACGGATTGCCGCGGCGCATATCGTCGTCATCCATACACGGCAAATCATCGTGAATCAGCGAATAGGTATGGATATATTCGATAGCACACGCAAACGGCAGCGCGTCCTCAGGCTTACCGCCGCAGATACGGCAGAATTCCATCACCAAAACAGGACGGAGTCTTTTGCCGCCGTTCGTGAGCGAATACTTCATCGCTCTGACAACCTCGCGTTGACCGTCCTTCGCTTCTGGCAGCGAGGCAAGCAGCGCTTTGTTGACGGTATCAATATAGCGGTTCATTATTTCTTTCATTGTGGGAGTAAACATATGCCCTAGTCCTTTTCAATCACCGTGATTTTTTGCTTTGCTTCTTCCAGCTTCTTCGTGCAGAACGCTGCCAGCTCCGTTCCCTCGCTGAACAGTGCCAGCGCTTCATCGAGCGATACGTTGTTCTGCTCCAGTGCCGCGGTAATGGCTTCCAGCCGTTCCACCGCCTGCTCATAGGTTAAAGTTTTATCCATTCTTTGTTACCTCTGCAATAACGGCGGTCGCCCAGCCGTCCTTTAATATCAGTTCAATCTTATCATTTGTATTCAAATCGTCCGCACCCGCGGCAACTTTGCCGTTTTTGGTGATGACGGAATAACCTCTGCCAAGCACGGCAAGCGGGCTGAGCGCATTCAGCTTTGCCGCCGCTTCTTTCAGCATTGCCTCCTTTTCGGACAGGCAGCGTGCGTACTCTTTATTCATCTGCTTGGACAGCTCGCCGATTTTCTGCGAAAACGCATCAAACATCACATTGATACCGGCAAGCGGCGATTTTTCTCTGATAGCGTTCAGGCGCTGCTCCTCCACCTCTATCTTATGCGTCAGCAGCATTTCCAGTGAGGCAGCGAGATTACGGATTTTAAACAGCTCGTTTTCCCTGTCCGGTACAGCGCGCTCAGCCGCAGCGCTCGGCGTTGCCGCACGTTCATCCGCCACAAAATCGCAGATGGTGAAATCCGTTTCGTGACCGACGGCGGATATCACCGGTGTACGGCAGGCATAGACGGCGCGCGCTACCTCCTCGGTATTGAACGCCCATAAATCCTCCATCGAGCCGCCGCCTCTGCCAACGATAATCACGTCAACCTCCGGCATTGCATCAAGCAGCTGCAGGGATTTGACAATGTCCGGCGCCGCGGCATCGCCCTGCACCACCGTCGGCACAATCACAACCTCCGCACACGGAAAGCGCCGTGCCAGTATCTTTTTGATATCCTCCACGGCAGCGCCCATATTCGAGGTTGCCACGCCGATTTTCTGCGGATAATGCGGAAGCGGTTTCTTAGCAGCCGCATCGAAAAGCCCTTCCTTTTCGAGCTTTTCCTTGAGCTGTTCAAACGCCAGCGTCAGCGAACCGATGCCCTCCGGGTGCATATCGCGCACATACAGTTGATACACACCGTCGCGCTCATAAACATCAATCTGACCGAAGCAGATGACCTTCAGCCCGTTATTCGGG
>CALGGQ010000346.1 GCA_937915775.1 uncultured Clostridia bacterium
AGGCGGCGGAAAAGAGCCTGGACGAAAAAGCCAAGGCGGGCCCGACGGAGATTGTGGTTGACAAGGCGGATGTAGAGCGCCGTGTGGCGCAGGCGCTTGAGCAGCAGGAGGTCAGCAGCCGGCCTGTGCCGCTGCCCGAGGACGAGCTGCCCGAGAAAGCGCCGATTGAGGAGCTGCCTGAGGAAGAGGATGTCAAAGAGTTCATCCCTGCCAAAGCCGCACCGCCTGAGGAGGAGACGGACGAGGATATCAAAATCGCGCCGTCCCCCGCCGAAAAGGCGCCGCAGGAGCCAGCCGAGCCGGCTCACAAAGACGGCAAAACGCGCCCGATTGAACTGACGGAAAACACGGAGGGCAAAGAGCCTGCGCCTGATGCCGATGACGGCAAGACCAAGGTATCTCCCTTCCGGGCAGAGGACGAAAAAACGCGGCGCGTCGCCTTTGTTTCGAGCAAGCCGGAGCCTGCGGAGGAATCCGAGCTGCAGGAAATCCCGACGATTGTCGCACGGAAAAACCTCTATGATACCTTCGGCGGCGACGCATCGGTGCAGTTTGAGGAGGAGACGGGCGAGCAGATTCGCCTGGAGGGCTTTGACGATGTGCTCGATACCGTGCCGGAAATAGACGAGGAAGTCGCGGAGCGCGAGCTGGAGCGCCGGCGCGAGGAAAAAATCGGCAAATTCCGCCTGTTCGGTCCCGATGAGACGGACAGCGAGCTCGGCGACACCACCGTGGTGGATGAGGAATACGAGAGCGTCAGCGAAAAGGACACCTTTATTGCGCGCCTGGCTTCCCGCAAAAACGCCGTGATGCTGCGCCTGCTGCTCACGTTAGTGCCGGCGGCGCTGCTGCTTCTGATGACGCTCTTTAAGGACAGCGCCTATTTCCCGATGCTGCTCGCTTCCCATCGCGCGTATTTCGGCACGGCTGCCGCGCTGTACGCCGTGATTCTCGGCGTGAATTTCAACGTGCTGGTGCACGGCTTTAACTTTAAACGGCGGATGAATTTTGACTGTCCGGTGGCGCTGCTTGCCATCGGCATCCTGGTGCATACGCTGCTCTTGCTGTTTAACAGCTCGCTGTGGATTGATAACGGCGTGCTGCTGTGCCTCGCGGGTGCGTTTTCGCTCTGGATGTCGCAGCTCGGCAAGTTCCGGCTGCTCTCGGTTATTGTGGATAATTTCCGCTACATTGCAGGCAGCAGCCGCAAATTCACGGTGGAAAATATTGCCAACGCCGTGGACGCGGAAATTATCAGCCGCGGTATGCTGGAGGAGGAAACGCCGCAGCTCAAAACGAGCGTTAAAACGGATTTCCCGACGAATTTCCTCGAAATTTCGTGTAAATATGAGCCGGCGGACAAAATTGCGCGTCTGACGTTTCCCGTAATTTTCGTGCTGACGGTGGCGCTGTATATCACCGTCGGGCTGCTGGATAATTTCAACACGGCGCTGAATGTCGCGTTCTGCGCGCTCGCGATTTCCGTGCCGTCCTCGGCGCTGTTCCTCACGAACACGCTGCTGGCGGATATCACGGCGCAGCTCAGTTCCTATGGCGCGCGCGTCTGCGGCTATGAGGGCGCGCTGATGGTGACGGATACGGACGCGATGGTGATGGAAGCGGCGGATTTGTTCGGCAGGGACAGCTGCGATTTGCACGGTATCAAGACCTTCGGCGGCGCCAAGGTGGACGACGCGATTATCTATGCCGCTGCGGTGATTACGCAGATTAAGAGCCCGCTGGCGCACGTCTTTGACGATGTGATTATCGGCAAGCAATCCATTCTTCCGAAGGTGGAGAGCATTACCTATGAGGATACGATGGGCACCTCCGCCTGGATTTATAACCGCAAGGTGCTGGTCGGCACGCGCGAGCTGCTGGAGCACCACGGTGTGCGCGTCCCCAAAAAGAGCTTCGAGGAAAAATATACGATTAAGGGCAGAAAGGCGTTGTATCTTGCCGTGGCAGGGGAGATTGTGGCGATGTTCGTCGTCAGCTATTCCGCGAACCCCGATTTGAAGCGCGAGTTGAAAAAGCTCGAAAAAAGCGGTATGTCCCTCATCGTCAAGAGCGCCGACCCGTATATTAATGAGGAGAGCCTGGGGCAGCTGTTCGGTCTGCC
>CALGGQ010000347.1 GCA_937915775.1 uncultured Clostridia bacterium
ATAGTCATTGGGAATCCCGTTGACACCTTTATGGTTCCAAAGAGCCAGAGAATGAAAGTAGAAGATATAGTTCAGATAATATAAGAAATTATAATACTAAAATGAAGATAGGAATTCTGACATTCCACCGTGCGATAAACTATGGTGCCGTGCTGCAATGCTATGCGATGAAAGAGACATTGCGTAACATGGGGCATGAGGTCTGCTTGATAGACTACAGGCCATGGTATTTTGAAACGCAGAGAAAAGCATACGTAAAGAATGAAGTAAAGGGAAGTATGCTGGACAGGATGAAGAACCAACTGGCCGCCTTGCTGATGTCAAAGAACCGCAGACGCACCATCATGCAATTCGACAAGTTCCTGAATAACAGTTTCGCTTTGACAAAACCTTTCCATCAGGCAGATGATTTGGATATCAGCACCTTTGATGCTGTTGTGTTCGGAAGTGACCAGATATGGAGCCCTTCCATTTGTCATGGCTTTGACAAGGTTTATTGGGGAAACGTGTCTCACCCGAAAGTTCGGTTTCTGACGTATGCGGCCAGTATCGGAGGGCATAACAAACTTACAGATGAGGATCTGAAACAAATGGAGCATCTGCTGCAATCATACAACAGTATCTCAGTAAGGGAAGCCGCACTCCAAGAAATGCTGAAGAATGTTTTCAAAATGGACGTTCCTCTGGTGTGTGACCCGACGCTGCTGGTTGATACAGATGTTTTTGACCGTATCGCCATCAAGCCACAAGAGGGGGAGTATGTGCTGTTTTTTGCCTTGCAGGGAGAAGATGGCTCCCTGGAGTTTGCAAAGAGCATTTCCCGTCAGCTTAACTGTCAATTGATCTGGCTCCAGACCTATAAGGGACTACGCGAGGTGAATGGAGTCAAGACGGTGGGAGGTGTGTCAGTAGAAGAATTCTTGGGCTACTTTAAGTATGCACGTTGCGTGGTGTCACTTTCTTTCCATGCTGCAGCTTTCTCTGTTATATTCAAGAAGGATTTCTACAGTATTGACTGTTCACAAGGCGACAGAGCCAGAAATCTGCTGCGGGAATTAGGATTGGAAGACAGAATGGTAAGCAGCAGGGAGAATATCACCTTCAGCGAAATAGACTACACCAATGTAGGAGAAATAAAGTCAGCGATAATGAAAAGTTCACGACTATATTTAGAAAACGCACTCAGATGAATTATATTTATGATAAGAAGTTATCTTTGAGAGATAACAACGTGCAGATTGGGTTGGCCTTTACAATAATAGGCATTGTTATGAGTCTGGGGCTGATGCATGGTGACTCTACGCTCTCTACTGCGGATATGCGCAGAATGCTCTCTATTCCCAACTATCTGTGTACTCTGTTCCTGCTGATAAAGGTGGCACAGTACAATGAAGTCAAGAATGTAACTATTGGCCTGCTATGTTCCATTTTCGTGTATTGGGTGATATATTCGTTTCATTCATATACAGGGGAGATTGTTTCACCATTGTCATTGGTTCCAGCGGTTTTGTTTTTTCTCAGTCAGTCTGATGCGAAGTTCTATTCGTTCAAGTTTTTTCGCTACTATCTGATAGTGGTTGCTGCATTGGGCATTATAGCTTATCTCTCTTTCCTTTTGTCGTTAGGCATACCCTACAGGATAGTTGAGTATTATTCCACAAGGTTTCAAGCATATTATGTTGACTTTAAGTTTTCATATATCGTGTTACAAGGCATCACACCGCGTCTTTGCGGACTTTTTGCAGAGCCCGGTGAAATGGGGACAATGATGGCGATGTTTTTGATATCTGTTCTTTGTGCCATATTTACTGATTGTTCTTCTTGTTAAAACTGTCTCTGAGGGCTACCGTTCTGTTAAAGACGAGCGCGCCCTCCTTGCTGTCCGTATCGGCGCAGAAATAGCCGTTTCGCATAAACTGGAAGCGGTCGCCGGGCTTTACGTCCGCCAGCGCCTTTTCAACATAAGCGGTCTTGACGATAAGAGAATCGGGGTTCAGGTTGTCCTCAAAGGAGGAAACGCCCTCCTCATCGCTCGGGTTTTCCACATCAAACAGGCGGTCATATAATCTAACCTCTGCGATTTCGCAGTCGCCCGCATATACCCAGTGAATCGTACCCTTAACCTTTCTGCCGTCCGGCGCGTCGCCGCCGAAGGTGGCGGGGTCGTAGGTGCAGTGAACGGCGCAGACCTCACCGCTTTCATCGAGGTCATAGCCGGTGCAGGTGACGAAGTAGGCCTTGTAAAGTCTGACCTCGTTGCCGGGGTACAGGCGGCGGTACTTCTTAATCGGCTCAATCATAAAGTCGTCGCGCTCAATGTACAGCTCCTTGCCGAAGGGGATGGTGCGCTTGCCGAATTCGGGGTGGTCGGGATGGTATTCCGCCTCTAAGGTTTCCACCTTATCGTCCGGATAGTTATCAATAATAAGCTTAATCGGGTCAATGACCGCCATTGCGCGCGGCGCCGTGCGGTTCAGGTTGTCGCGCACGCAGCTTTCCAGAAGGGCAAAATCCACCACGCTGTACGCCTTGGAAACGCCGATTTTTTCGCAGAAATCGCGGATTGCCTCAGCGGGATAACCGCGGCGGCGCATACCGCTGATGGTCGCCATTCTCGGGTCGTTCCAGCCGTCCACAATGCCGTCCTGCACGAGCTTTAAGCACTTGCGCTTGGAGGTCAGCGTGTAGTTGAGATTCAGGCGGGCGAATTCTATCTGGCGCGGCTTTTCGCCGTCGATGCACTCGTCCACAAACCAGTTGTAAATCGGGCGGTGGTTTTCAAATTCCAGTGAGCACAGGGAATGGGTCACGTTTTCGCATGCGTCTGACAGCGGGTGAGCAAAGTCGTACATCGGGTAGATGCACCATTTGTCGCCCGTGCGGTGATGGGTGGCGTACATAATGCGGTAGATAATCGGGTCGCGCATATTGAGGTTCGGCGACGCCATATCCACCTTGGCGCGCAGCGTCTTGCTGCCCGCCTCGAATTCGCCCTTTGCCATGCGCTCGAACAGGTCAAGGTTTTCGGCAATGCTTCTGTCGCGGTAGGGGGAATTTTTGCCCGGCTCGGTCAGCGTGCCGCGGTATTCGCGCATCTGCTCCGGCGTCAGCTCACAGACGTAAGCCTTGCCCTTTTTGATGAGCTTGATGGCGCATTCATAGAGAAAATCAAAGTAATCGCTCGCGTAGTATACGTTGTCGTAATCAAAGCCGAGCCACTTGATATCCTCCTCGATAGCCTCCACGTATTCCGTATCCTCCTTGGTCGGGTTCGTATCGTCCAGACGGAGGTTGCAGATGCCGTGGTATTTTTCTTTCACGCCGAAGTTAATGCAGATGGCTTTGGCATGGCCGATATGCAGATAGCCGTTCGGCTCAGGCGGAAAACGCGTCTGCACGCGGGAGTAAACGCCCTCAGCCAGATCCTCGTCAATAAAATCGTGGATAAAGTTGGAAGCGACGGCGGTTTCTTCTCTTTTGATGTCGTCAGTTGCCATTAGTTTTCCTCCTTGTAATGCGCCAGCGCAGCGGCAAGTCTTGCTTTGACGGTCGTTTCACCGAGCAGTCGGGTGATTTCATATAAATCGGGTGTGTTTGTTCTGCCGGTTAAGGCAACGCGGATGACGGTTGAAACGTCGCCGACGTGGCCGTCAAACGCTGCGGGATTCTGCTTGTATTCCTTTACGTTGGGCGTACAGCCGACGCTTTCGCACATCCCCTTGATGCGCTCAAACCATTCCTCCTTGCTGTCGGCAAGGTTGACGATGTCAATATATTTTTCCAGCACCTTGACCGCCAGCGCCGGTGTGGCGTTGCCCGTCAGGTCATAGCAGGGGATAAAGGTTTCATCGTACATATAGCTGAGGTAAGCGGGGATGTCGCTCCATTTAGCGATGTCCTTACGCGGCTTTTTGTTCTCGCGGTCGATGTTGAGAATCGCTGTGGCACGCGCCGTGTCCTGCTCATAGAGAGCGGCGAGTGCCGGATGGTATTCCTTCGCCCATTCATACGAGAGGGCGAACACCTTTTCCGCCGGCATTTTGCAGATGACGTTTTTGGAAACGTCGGTCAGCTTTACCATATCAAACAGCGCGCCCGATACGCTCATCTTTTTGAGGTTGAACGGGAATTTTTCCAGCGGCTCGTCGGCATTCATTCGGCGCCAGTCCTCAAAGTTGGAATTGGCGAGCGTGAGGATGTATTCGTTCACGCTCTCGCTCGGGAAGCCCTCCTCGGCGTAGTAGGTCACGGCTGCCTCAGGGTCTTTACGCTTAGAGAGCTTGCGCTTGCCGCCGTTTTCCTCCTTCATAATCGGCGCCACATGGGCGTATTTCGGCGCCTTGAAGCCGAGCAGCTTAAAGAGCTGCAGGTGAATCGGTGCGGAGGAAATCCATTCGTCGCCGCGCACCACGTGCGTCGTGCGCATCAGGTGGTCATCCACCGCGTGCGCAAAGTGGTAGGTCGGAATGCCGTCGGATTTCAGCAGCACAACGTCCTGCAGGTTTTCAGGCATCTCGATTTTACCCTTAATCATATCGTCAAAGTAGCACTTGCCCTCGGGTGTGCCGGGTGATTTCAGGCGCAGCGTCCATGCTTCGCCGGCTGCGATACGCGCGGCAATCTCTTCAAAGGAGAGGTCGCGGTGCTTCGCCCATTTGCCCCAGATACCCTTAATGCTTTCGTTTTCCTGCGCGGCGCGGATTTCGTCCAGCTCCTCGGCGGTCATAAAGCACGGGTAGGCGAGCCCCTGCTCCACCAGCGATTTGGCGAACGCCTGGTAGATTTCCTTGCGTGCGCTCTGGTAATACGGACCGTAAGCGCCCGTCTCCTCGTTTTCACCGATGACGCCCTCGTCGGGCACGATGCCGTAGACGGAGAGTCCCTTGAGCATGACCTCAATCGCGCCGTCCACCTTGCGCTTCTGGTCGGTATCCTCCACACGGACGTAGAACACACCGTCGGTGCATTTCGCCGTTTTGTACGAAACAAGGCAGGTAAACAGGTTGCCGAAATGCAGAAACCCCGTCGGGCTCGGCGCAAAGCGCGTAACGCGCGCTCCGTCCTTTAAATCTCTGGCAGGATACAGCGCTTCATAGTCCGCCGGCGTTTTGTCAATCGTCGGGAACAGTAACTGTGCTAATTGATTCCAATCCATCGTTTTCACCAATCCATAAAATAAGTTATAATATTATGACATAAATTGTACGAATATTCAATATAAATTAAATAATTCATTATAAAAACCGTCAATTTTTTTACACTTCGCAAAAATAATGCTTGACCTCGGCACATTTTTGTGCCATAATGGTTAAGCACTGAAAAGCAGTGCGATGTCGAGGCGTGGCTCAGTTTGGTAGAGCGCTACGTTCGGGACGTAGAGGCCGCAGGTTCAAATCCTGTCGCCTCGACCATTTAAAAAAGGCGTTTGAGATACTTCAAACGCCTTTTTTGTATCAAAAATCACGAAAAACAGGCAAATTTTAAGCCGCTGGCGATGTTCAGTTGTGCTGTTAGACGGCGGTTACTGAGTAACCGCCCCGGCAAACAGCGCTTCATCAAATCCATCGGGTAATTCGGCTTGTGCCGCCTGCTCAATAGCGCAGTCAAGCAGAACTTCAGGCGTAATACCTTTTTTTATGTGTATATTAATTAGAGTTTGTATATCATCAGCAAATTGTTCGAATGCAGATTTGTTGTCCTTTTCCGCATATCTTTTTGATAAATCGGTAGTATAACAGCATTCCATCATTTTGTAAAATCGATTTATAAAGCCGGAGGTTACCCCGATTTTCTGAAAGTATTCAGTTATATTCGGAGGATATTCCACCGCGCTGAATTCTCCTGCCGGCTTAAAAAAGAGCATCAGGTTTTGTTTTTCTTCTTCCGTAGAAGCAGAAGAAAAAAACAGCGCTTGATAGAGACATACACTCAATATATACACACAACTGGAGGCGTTAATGCTTTTGTGATACATTGCCTCCCGAACTTCGTAGGGTGCATAACCGGCAGAAGAATAGATTTTAACACCGCTCGGGAATTCGGAGTGATTCAAGTCGACAACGGAATCCCAATCCAGTATTTTATAATTGTCTGCCGATTTTATATTTTTGTGGCTTTTGTATAAAAAGTTTTCCGGTTTAATATCCAGCATTAACATTTGTGGATTATTTTTATACAATCCGTTCATAATTCCTGCGATTGACTGAATCAGTTGCAGCTTTTCAATGATATCGGTATTTTGGTTTATTTCGTCTTCAACACTGTTAAAAGAATCATAAGCAAACAGCATAATACATTCCGAAATGACTGTGCTGTGATACCATTTCTGCCTGGCTTCCTTATCAGTCGGGATGAAATATAATGCGTTTTCCAGATAGGGTTTCGGAATAAAAGAATTGAGTTCCTCAGAATAAAGAAGATTTATCAATCGTGCATTACTCTTATTGTATTCTTCCAGCATAGAGTGATAGCAGGATGTTTGTGCGGGAACTGATAACTGTATGCTGTTTATGATGATTTGGTTCTCAAGTTCTTCTACCTCAAAATCATATACGAAGTCGCAGGGTGCGTCGGTTACAGCCCCGCCGCTGTAACGGCGGGGCATAAATATTTTTAATATTGCCGGTTTATGACAGTAATTCACAAAGAAAACGATATTAAAGGAGCCTCTGCCAACGTAGGACAGGATTTCCATCTCGGTGCTTTGTGTGCAATAAACCAAGGGCTTTTTCGGCACTTTATCATCAAAATGCTGTGCCAGGAAGTCTTCAAAAATCAAGCTTATTCGTCCTCCGTAATATTAAAAGCGGCTGTTGAATAACACAGACTGTCCAAAGGATTTCCGCTGGCAAGACAAAGAATCAGAAACGCCTCATACGGATTGCCGAGATAGGTTGGCATAAAGCCGATCTTATTCAGTTCCGTATCCAAGCCCTGTTGAAACTTGTTAATAAGTTCAATGAGGTCGTTTTCCTCAAAATCAAGCGGGTCAAAGAGGCCTTCACAATACGGTTCATAATACTCTTTCAGAACAAAATACAAAAAGTAGGCGTTAATGAAATCCTTTCTTTGAATGGTTTTTACAGCGCCATTTTTAATGTTTGACATTCTGTCAAGCCAATCGAGAAGTTGCAGATTGTTTTCGCTTGAATGCTCATTTAACAGGGCTTTGATTTCACCGATAGAAGAGGTGTTCATCACTTTTTTGTGATGCTTGTTTTTCAACATTGTCAGTTCTCTTTCCCTGTTGTCAATGGTTTGTCTTTGTTTAACTTCCTCAATTTTTGTGAAGGGCTGAGAATACAGTCTGTTTTTTCTGGCTATTATTTCATCCTTCAGTCTGTCGATAGCATCAGAGTGCTCATTGAAAAATGAAAGCTGGTTAAACCTTTGTTCAAGCGCTGTTTTCAATGATAAATACTGTTTCAAAGTGGATTCACGGAAGCTTGCCTGCGTATTGATTTTTACCATCTGAATCCTGAATTCAAAATCACTTGTGCAAGCACGAAAGTAGTTCTGCATCAGTACGGTACCGGGATTTTCCCGTGTTTGTTCTGAATCCAGAAGCTCTTTTAATTCGAGGAATTTTCCGTATTTGTTTTCCGGCTGTTTCAACGACCACCAGACGAGCGCTTCATATCTGTCGTTGAAATAAAAGTCTTGCTCTCCCAGTCGGTGTAGCAGGTCGGTTGCCTCTTTATCGGAGCAATCGAGATAAAAGAAGAGTTTCATCAGATTGGCTCTTGTCATTTCGCGATATTCGATATTTTTGAAATCCTCGCTGAGAACCCTGTATTCCTCGTTTTCCTCGGTAGACATAGAGCGTACACCTTTTTTGTGTAATTCGATAAATCTCTCATAGCGCTCCGGTTGAGCCTTCTTGTTTTCTCTGATCCTTGCCCGGTTTTGCTGATGCAGAACACGGTCCTCCGGGTACGTCAGGCACATACGGATATATTTCTTATCATACTTGGGAAGCTCGATGCCATACTTAGATACGTACTTATCCGTAACCTCTTTCATATAGGCATATATATCCTGTAACGTGATTTCCTCCGGTTTTTTATCCGTTTTTTCTGCCACAAATCTTCTTAAATAGAATTCAAATGGCTTTTTCTCAAAAGCTTCCTTGATTCCCTCAATGTTTAATTTGCCGTTTACAATGGCAGAAACCCTTTCATATGTTGCAGTTCTTTGATCCTGTGTATAACCCATTTTATTTCCCTTTCACCAAAAATATAATATTATGGATAATTATATCATTGCCGAGAAACGATTGCAAGAGAATGTGTTTGAATACACCGCTATGTTCATTGAATAATGCAGTAAGTCGCATCGTCCTTGCAATCGGTTATTTTATCAAGCTCATTAACCCGTTTGATTTTTTCATCCGTTCTGTAACAATGTTCAAAGCAGCCGTCGGTGCCGATGAAAAACGAATCGTTTTCACTAAAGCTGCCGTGCTTAATGCGTAGATGGCTGTGAACATTTGGAGAATTGACGAAGTAGGTAATTTGCTTTGTGGCGCCGTTTTCGGGGTACGATATAATCTGTGTTCCCTCCGGATTAATTTGTGCGATTAATCCGTCGCCGACGTGATAGGTGACGTATTTTCTGTTACGGGTGTCGATGGCAAGGAGCATAAACGTGCAAAGCATCTGTGAAAGCCCGATATTGATACCTTGGCGTTGCTGCTCTTTTTGCGCTGCTGCCGCCTGAGCCTGCTGGATGTCGTATACCAGGGTTAACGGCACCTGCCCAGATTCATCAAAAATATCGTCCGGGTGCGTTTGGCAAAATGCAATGCCGGCTGCAACTGCGGTAGCTGATGCCGGTTTGGCAACGGGCGACGAACCCGCACCGTCTGCGACGACGGCAAAAATTTTGTCGCCATGCTGAATCACGGATACCGAATCCTCATTTTCCTTTCCCTCCCTTCGATGATCTTCTCCCGTTTCGGAGAAAACTTGAATTTCTGTTTTCATGGGATTACCTCCTTTTGTTGATAAGGATAGTATACAACAGCATTATCAGCTTCGGAACAATTTTGGTTTTAAAATGGCAGCAGGTGATTCACCTGCTGCCAGAGGGTTATTGGGTTTATTCCCGGATGATTATTTTTGCCTCCTTCAGCATACGCTGCGTATAACGCGTGAGATGGCTTAAGTCAGAGGCTTTAAACTGCGCACCGCCGAACATCGCTGACGCATCAAAAGACCTGCTGCCGTTTTTCTTTTGCAACGGAACAGTGATTAACGAAGCAGATATCCGTGAGGATATTCTTTTTTCGATTGATATTTCGTTTGATGCAATGTTTTCTAATATCATCATATCATTATCGGTAAAGAAGCTTTTGTCAATCCAACGGCACCTTTCCTGCTTTTGATTATAGTAATACCGATTGAAGAAATCGTATCTGTCTCCGATGGCGTTATCCACAAATTCCTCGTTGATAAAATCATAATAAACCGTACGTTTTTGAGAATATGATGTCGGGAAACCATTATAGATATTAATTCTCAGATATGATTTTTCTTTACAAATAGAGAAAGTCCAATAATAATATCCGTCATCCTGACTGGTAAAATCATCATCAAAAGGAAGGGTTAATACACGGTGCCAAAGGGTTTCTGTTTCACCATCAAACCATAAATAGTTGAACTTAAAATTCTCCTTTGCCCACTTTTCATTATACCCGCCAAAATAGCTCCTGAAGAACAGCAAGCCTTTGTTTTGGTAATTAATAATCCGGTCATCCGAAAGATAGTGGTCGGTGCTTTCTTGAAGCTCCGGGTAAGGGCAACGGGAACTCACTGTTAATTTGCCTTGGTCGTCAACGCTGTATTCGGTCACAACGATATAATTGTTTATTACAAAGACCAGCTTCTGAATCGTTTCGGACTGCAGCACAAAGGATTGAAAACCTTTTCCCTCGATGATGCCGGTAGGAAGGTCTAAGGAATCCATACCAAATGCTTCCGGATGCAGCTCTTTTTCGGACATAGAATCCTCCAGCGATGCAGCGATCGAATCAAGAATGCCGTTGTATTGTTTAATTTCTTCCGATGAACACTCGGTTATGTCGTTGACGTTCACCATCTTTTCTAAAAGAGAAGAAAAAATACGCCATTCCTCATCGCTTAGTTTTGCCAGACTGACTTTAAGCGCAGGGTCTATCGTGCTTATAGCAGTGCCGTAAGCTTGTGCGTTTTTTACATATTTGAAGAGGGCTTGCGTATTGAATGAGAAGCCTTCCTCCGGATTCTCCTTAAGAACATGGAACTCTTGATGGCCCCAGTTTAAGCTGCCAATCAGATCAATGGAGTCTCCCTGCCAATTGATATGGTAAATCCCTGCCGCCTTATCAAATGAAATCAGTAAATCGTCCTCCGTCAGAAAGTCAACGGCTTTAATAGTCAATTGGTCCGATATCAGATTTTCTGCCACCAAACGAAGTGCATGGTCTTTCAAAATGAATACCTGCGTTGCTGAGTGAAGCGCCACGGCTTCACCGGAGGCGGAAATCCCGTAATACCAGTCGCGTGACGGTTCAGGAAGGGAAAAAAACGTAAAGTCGTCGATATCAGCATCCCGAAAATCACTGTTTGCGCAAAACGTTCCGCCCAAAGCGGTCCAGCTCAAATCCAAATGACGATAATCGGCAACAACCTTATTATCTCGTGCCGTTTTCATGATTTCAACAAGATTGCAAACTACAAGGAAGTTACTCCCTTGCTTATGCAGATAAGCTTCAATCGGCGACATAGGGGACTGCGTGTCCGCTTTGGAGGCAAAGTCACATTCAGACAGCCCGGAGGGCGTTTTGATAAGCTCGCCGACAAACTGACGTACAGCTTTGTTTACGGTAAAATTGAGTTCGCAGTCGTTATCGGAAAAATAAATCAAATTGCATATGTGCTTCGCCGCCAGCACGTCACGCCATACCTGGTGCATGGAATAATACGCGGTCTGCCTGCTTCCTGTTTTATGAAGCAGGGCAAGCTGATACACTATGATGCGCAAAACGGCATCCGGCTCCGGTAAAGCAGGGCGTTCATCTGCATCAAAAAACATCGAAAAATAATCGGCGTTTAATTCCTTTGCCAGCTCTTTCCAGCCCTCGTTGGTAACGCCTAACTCTTCACGGATGGCAAGCTTGAAGGCAAAAGCCGGTAAATAATAATCGACAACAAACCGTGTACTTTCCGTATTGGTTAGGAGGCTGTTATCCGCTGAGAGATCCTCTTTCAGCTTCTGGAGATATTCATTGAGCAAATCCGCCCGTCTCACAACCTTATCGCCGTACAATGAATCAATCGACTCCTTGCCGCTATACGTCTTGACGAAAGCGTTAAGGTATATCGGCGTCTGCAGAATCTCAAGCAACGACGGATGAAAGCTGGTTTCATCAAAGGGTTGCTGAAAGCGCTGGGATAAGTAGTTGATAACCTGCTCTTTGGAAAGCCCGCATAGGGTTACTTTCTGAAAGGATGTGAATTCATCAAGGCTATAAAAAGAACGTGAGGTTATCACCAGATGAACCCCCGGTGTGTTGGTTAAAAGCCGTATGTTGAACAGAAGGGCGGTTTGTAAAGCGTCCGGCGCCTCGTTATACCCGTCGAGTAGCAAATAAAATTCGTACCCGTCCTTTTGTTGCTTCTGAAAAAAGCCGTCGAGTTCCTCCCACCCGATTTCAAGCTGAAAGGTATCAAGGATATACTTGTAAATCGGTGTTTTATCAGCTTCTTTGAGAAGCTTTACGTCTATATAGATAGGGATAGCCTTAGCGCCATTCTTTGCCTGTTCAATCAGCTGCCGATGTACATAATGGAGCTGCGTGGTTTTTCCGCCGCCGCCTTGCGAGACGACAAAAAGGTTTTTGACCTCCGGATGTGCGGTAATATATTCAAACAGACTGCTGTAGACAGTATCAGCGCCTGCTTTAACAGATAATGACATCATATCACGCTCGTTTCATTGTTTTGTTTTATTATATCATATTGCAGTTTAATTGCAATGGTTTATGAGGCTTTGACCGGCGTCAACTCTGCAATTAGCTGCAATTCAATATCGTAAATTCCGCTGAAGTAAAAGGAGTTGTCGGCAGCGTCGAAAAAGCTGATGACAAAGGTGTTTTCCTGCGTCATCACAACGGATGAGATACGGACGTCTTTTTCCGGCTCATATCCCGGAATCATTTCACTATAATAAGCGGACGCTTCATCAATATTATCGATGTATAGACAAAGCACTCCGCATTGCTCCTCCGGCTGCCAGGGTCGCTGTGCCAGGAAGAGGTAGCGGTTATTCTTGAAGCTGAAAACTTGATCGGTATAGTGATATATATCGCCGGAACGGAGATAGCCTTTAAATGTCCAGGTGTTGCCAAAATCGGATGTTATATACTCTTCGCTATATAACGAGCCTGCAGCGCCGTCTCCGTTGCATAAAACAGTAGCACTACCGTCGGGGTTAAAACAGTAGAGGCTCTCTTCCATGGTGAAAACAGCGTTTTCCAATCGAGTATCCTGCAGAGAATATCTCGCTTTATAGTTAGGGTTTCCAGACCAATATCGGGCAGCCAGCATATCCATTTCGACCTCTGTGACCTGGGGATTTACTGTAAACGTCATCGATTTAACCTCCGGAGCAGGAGCCGTCATATCAACAGCGGCGTTGGCTGCCTGCTCCTTCATAATACACTGCTTTGATATTTCCTGTCCGGCGAAAATTCCTGCAAATACAATCAGAGCAACTGAGAGAATATAAATAAGTATCTTGATAAGGCGCTTCATCATCAGCTTTCTTTCGACAATTTCATTGTCAATGAATGTAGCAGTATCGTGATTTACTTCCCTGAATTTGTTGAACATCATAGCTTTCCTCCTTATGGGATGATTGGGGGCTTATGCCCTCTCGTCATCTGACGAGAGGGCAGTTTCCGTCTGAGAGTCTGTGACAGTCTCTGTGACAGTCTCTGTGACGGTTTCTGTTGGTGGTTCGGATACCTGCTTTGTGATGTCCTCGGTATCCTCAGTGTCCTCCGTTCCTTCGTTTAAGGTCATCTCGGTTTCCTCTTCCTGCGGCGGTTCTGTGGTGGCTTTCTCCGTCAGCGTCTCAGAGGCTTCAAGGTCGCGTACGCGTTGAAGGATGGCCTGATCACTCCCGGAGAGACGGCTTACCTCCTCTCGAAGCGAATAGAGCGTTTTCTCGTGAAGCTCAGCAGCTGTCTTTGCTTGAAGGGTGGCTCTGAAGCTGAGGAGTAAGCTACAAATGACCAGCATGATGAGAAAGCCTGTCAGCACCTTTGTGTTAGTGCCCGTTTCAGCAGGCAAGGAAGCAGTAGCAGTCTGTGTTCCATGCGGCGCAGCCTTAACGGCGGGAACGGCAGGCGAGGAGGGGGGAACTGCTGCAGGCTTCTTCACGGTAGTTGACGCTGTGAAGCCGTCAGAGGCATCAGAGTCGATTTTGATAACGACAGCCGTGATGTCGTCCGCAACGCGCTCTTCATTGATATGATGACGTTCAATCAGCTGATTAAGAGCCTTATCGGAATCGATATCATTGAGTTTCAGATCCCAGGCAAGATACGTTCCGGTCTGGGGCTCGATGTAAACATCGGTGAAACCGTCTGTGCCGAGTACCAGGCACTTATAATCGTTGAGATTTAAATCGTAACCGCGCATACGCTCATACTGCTTCTCGCACTGGGCGGGATAAATCGCGCCTGCCAGCTTATCAGGATAGCTGATAATATTCCAGCAGGTGTTCTGACGAACATTGGGGGAGGCGAATACACAGCCGTCTGCTGCGTGAAACAGCTTGGCTTGCCCCGTTTTCAGGTTGGCAATGAGACCGATGAAGGTGGAACCAATCTCTTCTTCTTTGCAGCCGATGGCAGCAGCAACCTCGCGCTTAGCTTCTATGAATTCATCAACACAGCGGCGACGGAGGACGGCACAGGGTTCTTCTAATATAGCGTTCGGGTTTTTCGGGTTCTCGGCTACACTATCCTCAACTATCCTGTTAAACCTGCTGACTACGCTGTCAGCTCCTTCCTTGCCGCGCTTTAATTGACTGATACCGTCAGCACAGGCAACGACAAGCAAGTTGCCGACGGTGTTGACTAAGAGCGCATCCTCATTTCTGGCATGGGACCTACCCTTTCGAGTGGCAGAAAAAACATTAACTTTCATCACTACCTCCGATATTTTAAAGTATGGATGCTCCGTAAATGAGCGCTATGATCGCTGCAATACCTGCGACGCCGTATAACAGCGGCTTTTTCCACAATTTCTGCTGCATTACAATACGATACACCGCTTCCTTATGCGCTGCACTGAACGGCTCAGGCTCATCGTCTGCAGCATTCGGTGTACCGGTTGGCAGCTTGCTGTAAAAGTAACGGAAAATCAGCTCAACAAGTAGCAGATGCAGGCGCTTGCGCAGGCGAGCGAAGATGCCGCACTTATCGGGCTTGTCCTCTTTGGTCGGTGCGGCAGGCGCAACCGCCTGCTGCTGCGCAGCAGGTGTTGCTGCAGCAGGCTGTACCTCCGAAGGAGTTTTCTGGGTAACAGTGGGGCTTACCGCCGGCGCAGCGACGACTGTATCCGTGTATTCCTCATCCTGAATGCGCGTATTGCCGCTGTAGACAACGGTACGGTTACGGGCGTCGTCCTCGCGGAAGAATTCCTCCGTGATGACAACATCCTCAAGATGACCCGGGGAGTAGGTGCAACCGCTGGCAGTATTAATGCCGAGCTCATAGATAAAGGGCAGAATATCGTCGAAGTCGGTCGTTGCCGTTTTACCCTTCAATACGTTGCTCAGGAAGAGATACCATCTGATCGGCTCAACCGGAAATTCCTGGTGCCACTGAAGTTTGGCGGCGTCGAAAAGTGCCTTTGAAGCATCACAGAGCTCCTTCTGCTTGCCGGGAGGAATCATATATGAGCCGTAGTCCTTCGCATTGAGCAGAAAGCCGCCGGTTTTGCCGTCAATCTCAAGCACAGCGCTCACGCTGAGCAATCCCGCGTAATAGGAGTTAGCCATCCCTGAGTTGAAGCGTAACCCTGTCTGGTACTTATCGGGGAACCCGTCCGTACCGCCTGACCAGGCGTTGTTGGGTGCTTCCTTATATTGGGCGCTTGCCAGATCAATGAGGTTGGCGGTCTTGTTAGTATCATCATAAAGGATGTTGTGATCGAGGTCAGAGCTGTAGACTCCGAGAAGCTTGAGCCTGATGACAGACGCGAGGACGCTTTTGGCAAGCTCAAGCGGGTGCTGCGTCTTGCTGTGCAGCTTGTCATACGGTATGGCTTTTCCGTCCATCTCCTCCATGATGTAGCCAATGGGCTGTTCCTGCTCATTATAGACGACTGCCTTGGGAAGCGCGCAATGCTCGATATGCAGCTTTGTCATAGCTTCCCACTTGCTGACGGTTGCGCGGTCGAGGTATGTGGTAGGAAAAAGGATTTTCATTCTCATACCGTTGGTAAGAGGGAATGCCTGACCCTCGCTTCCGGCATTATCGGAAAGGGGGGTGAATTTCGGGAGCGTACCGGTATAAGTCTTGTCGTCCAGCGTGTAATGGAAGCGCTTGCACGCCTCATCGTGCACAATCTCTGTTGTGTCAAAGCCGCGAATCAAGAACTTTTTGTTGCCTTCGATTACCGGCGCGGGTACAAACAGCGGACTGCCTGAATACGTGTCCAATCTTGAGAACACTTTGATTTCGCAAGGCGGCTGAAAGATTTGGTGATTCAGCGCCGGAATGATGCGGTTGCCCGGCGAGAAGTTCAGCTGTTTGGCATCATCCTCGAATTTCTTGCGGAATCCGGGGCTTCTGAGGCAGTAGAACAGCTCGGAGGTTCCGGCTACAGGAAGCACGGTTATCGGCACTCCCTGCAGCCCCAGTTTGTTTATGAACGCATCGAAGCGCTCCTCACAATGAGCAATGGCAAGCTCTTCGCGTGTGTGCTTATAGACGTATACGTGGTAGCCGGACAGGTTGAGCTTATTCAGCTCGTCATAGTACGTTTTGTCAACAAAAGAGTCAGCAGTAATAATCAGGTTGCGCATAATATTTACACCTCGCTAAATAAACTTGTGTGCTGGTATGTATCTTCAAACTTGTTCAGCATTGCGCGACGGTATGAGGCGCTGAGCGCTTTCGGCGTCAATGTTCTGACCTCGTCATCATCTGCAATGTGACGGTTCTCCACCTTCCTTGTCTGGGAAGCGATAATGAGCGCTTTTACAATGGCTTCGATTTTCAGATGGCACTTCTTAATAGCATCTTCGCTGCCATCGTGTCCGTAGTTAATCGTGTATCCTCCGAAGCTCAGCTCTTTAGCCAATTTCGTAATGGTAAACTCAAGCAGCAGCAGCTCCTGCTGCTCTACCTTACGGCGGATGCTGCCGACCGACTCTTTTAAGTCAGGGCGATAGTTTCTGCCGTACTCAGGAAAGTAGTCGCTTAATACCATTAACGTGTTGCAGGTGTGGACAAAGCGATGCTCATCGAAGTACTGCTCAAGAGCCTCCAAATAACCTGTTGCCTCTTCCACCGCTTCGGCGATAGGGGAGAGACCGGTGCATTTCGTCTGCATTGCTGTACCCAGGAAGTCTTCAAGCGGAAAGCTATCCATGTAGCCCGAGTAAATAACGCGGCAGCCGGAGCAGGCATTTTCACCTGCTTCCGCCCCGTAGATAACCATAAGAATCAGCCACGTTTTCGGTCCCTTGTCAATAGAGAACTTTACTGTGTTCTCGAATACCTCAAGCTGACGCTCTTTTAAGGGCTCGCAGGAGCCGGAGAAGTCAAGGACCATAGCGATGGCGGCATGATAGCCAAGCCCGCTTGGGCGGAGATTATCAAAGGTGCGCATCACCTCGCTTTTCGCCATCGTCATCTCTTTTAGGTTTTTCATCGTATACCTCCTCATTGTTTATTGAGGTTACTCGTAAATATACTTTACGAGTAACTCTTTATTCTCATTATCATCGATGGCAATAATGCTCGCGCCATTTTTGGTTTCATACCGCCAAGTGTTATCAAACGGCACACGTTCCTGCTCAATTTTTTTCAGGCAGAGTATTGCCTTTGAGGCGATACCAAAAAGCTCTTTATCGTTTAAGTCGGTTTCGATATAGCCGGCAACCTCTTTGGCTGCCCGGAACATTTGCAGCGGTTTTGCCTTGATTTTATTGATAATACTGTTAAGCACATTGCGCTGCCGCTTCGTTCGCATAAAGTCTGTATCTATTTTGCGGATTCGTGCGTATGCTAGCGCTGTGTTGCCGTCGCAGACTTGCTTACCTGCCTGAATGTCCAGTTTACCGTATCTTTCAGGGTGCGTAGTAAGTTCAACGACTTCTTTTCCTGTGATATTCAGCTCAACGCCGCCGATGGCGTTTATGAGGGCGCGGAAGAGCTCGAAATTAATAACCGCATAGCCGTCGATGGCAACGCCGAAATTGTATTCAATTGTGTCAACAATACTAGGATAACCGCCGTATGTGGTGGCGGCGTTCAGACGCTGATAGCCTTCTTTCGACGGGATGTAAACCCACATATCGCGCAGGAAAGAAGTCATCTTGATGCAATGATGCTTTGTATCTACCGAGATGAGCAGCATCGTGTCAGCACGGCTGGTTTCGTTATCATCTCCCTTTCTTGCATCAACGCCGAGCAGCAGAATATTCTTGATTTGTGAATCGCCTTTTAGCGTGTCGGCTGCAACCAGATGCTCCGCCTTTTCACGGTACTGAACTGAGGCAAAAATATCGTTTGCTTCTCGAAGCATGATACCGCCGAGCAGCACTGTTGCAGCCAATATGCTGCCAATAGCTATGCGCCCGGGATAAATGTGCTTTTGATGCAGCGCATCCAAGCCTGCCTTCAGCGTTTCCCATTTGCTGCGGATGTGGCGGATTTCCTTCTTTAAAAGGAGGGCATCAATCAACTCTTTATCGCTCATGAATTTGTGAGGGCTCTTGCTATAGATATTTTTGGTATATCTTGAGGTAGAAGTCATGAACCCCACACAGGCTCCGTAAGCTACGGCAGCCGACAGCCCTTTTGAAAGGAAGGGACACACAAGCCCGGAAAATGGAACCACGCCGAAGGTCGCGCCGATATTTAATACAAAAGCCGTTGTCAAAAGTAAAGCACTCATTAAGGTGGCTGACATCTGGAGCTTTGTCTGTTTCCTTATATTAATCAGTGCAGCGGTGAACAATAGTATCACTACAAGGAAAAGGAGCAAATACGCCGTTATCCCATATCGTTGACAGATGGTACTGCTGACCAAGTCGCTGTCCGTATACGGGACCTTCTGAAGCACATCAAGATCCTGGTACTGTATGCCGAAGGCGCCGCCGTTGATGATGCCTGCAAAAGCGTTTGCCTGCTGGTATGTCTTATCTTTGACGTCTGAAAACAGGGAGCCGCCGCCAATTGCCTCCAACAGACTGCGACCTTTCCAGGTGCTGAGTCGGCTTGCTGCTGTTGCACTGATTTTCATAATGAGCTTTACTGAAAAGCACACACAGGAAAAAAGCAGCGCGCTTAATAACAGATTATCGGCATTGAGAATTACACACAGGATAAATACTACGGAAATCAAGACTAAAAATCCGATATCCTTTATTGCAACGGCGTATAACGCAACAATGGCAGGAATTGCGAACAAAAAGACAAGGTTTCCTTTGTCGAAGAAGCGTTTGCCGGAAGGCAACAGCATCACAAAGAGAAGCGGTTTAATAAATTCACTGGGTTGAAATTGCAGGGTGCCAATACGTACCCAATTCGCGGCGCCGTTTATTTGATGATGCAGCCCGAGTACCAGATTCAGGCCAATCAGCGCAAGAATGGCGATTGCCGCGCCAATGCGAAGAACATCGTGACAGGTCGGAGTAGAGGAATTGATAAAAGGAGCAATTCGTTTCAGCCATTTCGGGCTCAGAAACGTAGCTTCTTTATCAAAGGGCATATATGTGACGAATAACCGCACGGCAAGAGAGGAACCAATATACAGGATAACGCCCAGCAAGCATTTCAGGCTCTCCGCCTTGAGATTGTCGGCTTTATAAAGCGACGCATATGTATAATAGCTGAGCAAAATCACAAATGAGCTTTCGATTACCGGCGCGCTGTTCACGGCAAGGAGATACGCGCTGACAAGGTATGCCAACAATACGGCAAAGATAAGCGGTAAATATGTTGCTTCTGGAAAATCGCTTTTCAGCGAAAAATAGCGGTACACCAGGAATACGCCTGACATTAGTACAGGTAAAGCTTTGAACCGTACGGTAAACAGGTGATCCGGTTTTTCGAGGAAGAATATATCATTTCCGAGCCGTAAAGTCGGTTTTTCGATTTCACCGGTAAACTTTATGGGCTTCATTAAACGACTGATAGCTCGGCTTTCCAGACTAATATCTGATTGTCTGTATCTCCCGAAAACTGTCTCAACGCCCTGCTTGCCGTTAAGAAGAACGTTGCCTTCCTTGTTCTTAACAATGACACCATAGACGTTCTCTTTTTCCTGCATCAGCGTAATGATGACGGTGATGAGAAACAGAAAGAGCAGGATGAACGAAACAATATTCATCATAAAGCCTCCTATACTAAATAATTGTTGATGAAGTCAATGCAAAGCTTCCTTGCGTAGCTTGAAGCGCCCCCATTTTCCAGCATCAGAACCACACAATAGGGCGTTTCGCTCCCGTCTGCGCAGCAGAACCACGCAGTGTTATGCTCTGCAAGCTCATCTGTCTGGGCCGTACCGGTTTTCCCAAAGCCTGTTGCACCTTTTAGCCCGGCCATATATGGGGCTGTTGCTTCCCTGATG
>CALGGQ010000348.1 GCA_937915775.1 uncultured Clostridia bacterium
CATCCAGTTGTCGCGGTCGGTATCCTTTACGAGCGTTTCGTAATCCTTGCCGCAGTTTTCAGCCAGTATTCTGTTTAACTTTTCCTTCGTCTTAATCAGATTCTTGGCTGCAATTTCAACGTCGGTTGCCTGGCCGGTAATGCCGTTGCCGCCGACGAGCGGCTGATGAATTAAAATCTCACTGTTCGGCAACGCAATTCTCTTGCCCTTTGCGCCGCTAGAAAGTAAAAACGCGCCCATACTTGCCGCCATACCGACGCAGATGGTGGAAACATCACACTTGATGTAATTCATCGTGTCGTAGATAGCAAGACCTGCGGTAACACTGCCGCCCGGAGAATTGATGTAAAGGGATATATCCTTTTCACTGTCCTGGCTTTCGAGGAATAATAACTGCGCCACGACTAAGGAAGCCGTGTTATCGTCCACCTGGTCGGAGAGAACAATAATTCTGTCTGACAGCAGACGGGAAAAAATATCAACCGAGCGCTCGCCTGCGCTGGACTGCTCAATTACATAAGGTACTAATGATGCCATTCAATCATATCCTTTCGTCATATTTTGTGATAATTTTGTAACCTTTATGCGTGAAATTAATGGGCGATAAACGCCCATTAAAATTCATTGCTTATGCTTTCATTTATGCTTTCTTTGCTGCGTCAACCACAAAGTCAATCGCCTTTCTCGTTACGATGTCGGCGCTGATATTCTCAAGCGGAACGGCTGCCTTAATCTGCTCAGCCTCCATAGAATACTGCTCGGCAAGTTTATTGACTTCCTCGTCAATTTCTTCTTCGCTTGCCTCAATGCTTTCGAGCTTTGCGATTTCATCCAGCGCAAGCTGTACCTTCACCTGCTTCTTGGCAAGGTCAGAGAACGTTGCTCTGAAATCGTCCATCGACTGACCCATATACTGAAGATAAGTGTTGAGGTCAAGTCCCTGCATCTGCAGTCTGTATGCGTTGTCCTGCACGATTTCATCGAGCTTCTGCTCATTCATGCACTCCGGAACTTCCGCTTCCATATCGTCAATAATCTTTTCAAGAACAGCGTTTTCGAAATCTCTCTTGGCGTCCTTTTCCTTGCGTTCGGAGATTTCCTTCTTCAGCTTTTCCTTCAGCTCGTCAAGAGTGTCAACCTCATCGTCAACATCCTTGGCAAATTCATCGTCAAGCTCAGGCAGCTCCTTGTGCTTGATTTCGTGAATCTTGCACTTAAAGACGGCGTCCTTACCGGCAAGCTCCTCGGCATATTCCTCCGGGAAGGTAACGTTAACATCGAATTCCTCGTCAACACTGTGACCGGCAACCTGCTCCTCAAAGCCGGGAATGAACTGACCGCTGCCGAGTTCAAGCGGGAAGTTTTCGCCCTTGCCGCCTTCAAATGCCTCGCCGTCAACAAAGCCTTCAAAATCAATCTCAGCCGTGTCGCCCATTTCAGCTGCTCTGTCCTCAACGGTAATCAGACGGCTGTTTCTCTCTTGCATGCTCTTGAGTTCATTATCAATGTCCTCGTCGCTGGCTTCTGTTTCGCCGTAGGTCGCTTCAACGCCCTTGTATTCGCCGAGCTTCACTTCGGGATACGTCGTCAGCTTCATCTTCATCTCAACACCGTCTGCCTTATTCATCACCGGAATGGTGAGGTCAAACGGCTGGTCAACGACTTTCAGCCCTGCCTCGTCAATAGCAGACTGAACAGCGTCAGGATAAACGAGTTCAAGCGCATCCTCATAAAAAGCATTCTCGCCGTATACCTTTTCAATCATTCCCTGCGTTGCCTTGCCCTTGCGGAAGCCAGGAACGGTAATGGTCTTTCTTTGCTTTAAATAAGCCTGTTTGGTAGCATCGGTAAACGTAGCGGCATCAACCGTCACTTCGATTTCATACGTATTTGTGTCAACTTTATTACATGATTTCAGTGCCATATGCTGGACCTCCTAAGTATTGTTAAAATCATAACGCAAGCATTATAACATAACGCAAAATAAAATACAACTATTATTTTTTAATTAATAAAGGCATAAAGCCGAGCTTGTCGCAGGATATCAGATGAAACGAGATACCGTCAACCGTGCCGTTAAACGCCATCTGAGCGGCGATGCCGTGCAGATGCCCGAAGTAGCAATCTTTGATGTGATGCTCTCTGAGCAAATCCAAAATTTCCTCGCAGCGTGAATCCATTGTCAGAGGCGGGTAGTGCAGAAAGACAATCTTTTCCTCACACGCTGCACTTTCCAGCGAGGTTCTCAGCCTGCCGACCTCACGCGCCAGCACCTTTTCATCATGCGCTTCCTCGGTTTCAAACATCCATCCCCTGCTTCCGCAGAGCGAAACGCCCTCAACCTCATAAGAATTATTGTGCAGAATTTTGATGCTGTCAAACCCGTTTTCCGCAATAAATTGATTCATTTTAGTTGCGGTGTTCCACCAGTAATCGTGGTTGCCCTTGAGGATAATCTTCTTGCCGGGCAGGCTGTGCAGAAAGGCAAAGTCCTCTTTCAGCTCGTCAAAGTTCATCGCCCAGCTGATATCGCCCGCAATCACCACGGTGTCCGAATCGTCTATTAACTTTTTCCAGTTGTTTTCGATACGCGATACATAATCCTTCCAGCCGGGAAAGGAATCCATCGGCTTGTCGGTACCGAAGGATAAATGCGTATCCGCAATGGCAAAAATTGACATACAATTCTCCTTATATCTTGCAAAGAATATAGTGAAGGGAGTGAAAACGATGAAGGAAATTAAAGGAATTAACTGCGAAGTTAAAAACTGCGTTTTTCATGACAAGGACAATAACTGCCTTGCCGGCAGTATTAAGGTCGGCAGCCCGAATGCCATTCATGAAAGCGAAACGAAGTGCGAAACCTTTGAGTGCAGCGAAGACTGCCGCTGTGAATAATACAAGAAAGGGCGGCATGTGACCGCCCGTTTTTCTTACAGGTTGAGGAGCTTAAATACCATCTCGCTCATATGCTCCCTGTCGCAAACACTGCTGTGCAGCACCGCTTTGTTTTTCAGCGACTGCAGCGGCGCAGGAACGGCTGTGCCGGTTTTTTCAAACAGGGCGTCAACCATCTCGAATTCATCAAGCAGAGGCGTTGTGCCGCCGTTCACAGCCGTTAAAACGCTCTTTGAAAACTTATAGGGCGATGCGGTGGAATCAATCACCGTCGGAATGTCGTCACCCGTCGCATTTACATAATCAGCGTACACTTTCAGCGCCACAGCCGTGTGCGTATCGGAAAGATAGCCGAAGGAATCAAAATGCTGCTTGATGGTATCGTAAACGGCATTTTCATCGCAGCAGCCCGCAGTAAAATAAGCCTGAATCGTATCAATCACAGCTTCGGTAACAATATATTTGCCGCTGTCACTAAGCGACGCCATCAGCTCTCTGACATAGGCGTCATCATCACCGGCAGCGTGGTATAAAAGCCGCTCCAAATTCGAGGAAATCAGAATATCCATCGACGGAGAGGAGGTTGTGTAAAACTGCCTGTTTTTATTATATTCGCCGCTGGTTAAAAAGTCCGTCAGCACGTTGTTAGAGTTCGAGGCACAGACTAATTTCTTAATCGGCAGGCCCATTCTTTTGGCGTAATAGCCGGCGAGAATATTGCCGAAATTACCCGTCGGTACCACGACGTTAATCTCGTCGCCGAGCGCGATTCTTCCCTGCTCCAGCAAATCGCAGTAAGCAGAGAAATAATACACGATCTGCGGTACAAGACGTCCCCAGTTAATCGAGTTCGCTGAGGAGAACATCATATTCTTAGCCGCAAGCTCGCGCTTAATTTCGTCATTGGTAAAGATAGCCTTGACGGCACTCTGCGCGTCATCAAAATTACCCTTGATGGCGCAGACGGCAACATTGCTGCCCTCCTGCGTGGTCATCTGCAGCTTCTGCATCGGTGACACACCGTCAACGGGATAAAAGACCAATATTTTAGTATTCTCAACGTCCTTAAAGCCCTCTAACGCCGCCTTGCCGGTATCGCCCGAGGTCGCAACCAAAATGACAATCGTCTTGCCCTCGGCAGTCTTTTTTGCCGATACCGTCATCAGATACGGCAGCAGCTGCAGCGCCATATCCTTAAAGGCACAGGTCGGTCCGTGCCACAGCTCCAGCACATTCTCGTTAGCGTTGATGTTCACCGTCGGCGCGATTTTGGCGCTGGAAAACTTAGACGCTTCATAAGCGCCTGTCACGCAGTAATCAAGTTCCTCCTCCGTAAAATCGGTGAGGTATTCTTTCAGCACGGTTTTTGCTCTGTCAATGTAGGACATTGCCGCCATGTCCCCGATTTTTTCAAGCGAAAAGGCAGGAAATTCGCAGGGTACGAAAAGGCCGCCCTCATCGCTGATACCCTTGGCAATCGCCTGCGCCGCCGTCACGCGGATGCTGTTATCTCTGGTTGATGTATAAAGCATAATGTTCTCCTATAGTATGGTAATTCAAATCCTTATTTTACCTTATATCAAACGCATTTTCAAGATGTTTTATGGATTTTACCTCGTCTTTTTCGCAGATAACCTCCACCACATCAAAACGCGGCTGCAGCTTGGTCGGATAACGGTTCAGATAATCGTGTGCGGCAAGGAAAATCCGTTGCTGCTTGTATTCATCTATGAACTCACGCGGTGCTGCAATCGCGTCTGCCTCGCGCTTTTTTACCTCAACAAAGACGATATAACACTTTCGTTTCAGAACCAGATCCAACTCGCCGTAGCGCGTGTGATAGTTAAAATCCAGCAGCTTATAATGTTTATCGCGCAGGTAGTTGGCGGCAATGCGCTCCGCTTTTGCTCCGTCAATCATTTCTTTTCATACCACGTTCTTAAAAAGGTTTGGCGATGAATCGGGCTGGCGCCGTATACATCCAGCATTTCATAGTGCAGCTTTGTGCCGTAGCCCTTGTGCTTTTCAAACTGATACTGCGGGTACTGCTGCGCCATTTCCAGCATAAACCTGTCCCTTGACACCTTGGCAAGAATAGACGCTGCCGCCACGGAAGCAGACCGCGCGTCACCCTTGATAATCGTTTCACCCGAAATAGCAAGCGGCGGCATACGGTTGCCGTCAATCAGCGCATAATCGGCAGGAACGGTCAGCCCTTCCACGGCGCGCCGCATCGCCAGATACGTCGCTTCCAGAATATTAATTTCATCTATTTCTTCTGCTGTAGCAAAGGCAACGGAATACGCCAGCGCTTCTTCTTTAATTATATCAAAAAGCGCTTCACGCCGTTGACTCGCGCGCAGGTGCGCTCGATTCTCGACGAATTCGCCAATCAGGGCAAGGGCTTCACAGACGCATCGCGCGCGGAAATCTCCTACGAGGAATGGCAGGCGGGGCAGGCGACGGCGCGCATGAGC